>JAEZHG010000318.1 GCA_023436945.1 Pseudomonadota bacterium
CAGATCGAGCACTTCTTCACCCGCTACAAGGACCTCGAAAAGGGCAAGTTCGTCCAGATCGACCGTTGGGGCTCGGCGCAGGAAGCTGCTGACCTGATCGTTGCCGGTCAGGCCGCACACCAAGCCAAGCTGGCTGCCAAGTAAGACTGGCACTGCCTGACAGATTTAAGGGCGTTGCGGGTGACCGCAGCGCCCTTTTTCTTGGCCCTTTCCTTAAGCCGCGCTAATGAGCGGAAAGCTAGGAGACCTTCCCCATGATGACCGCCATCTTCGTTTTCGTGAAATGCGAGCTGGGCTTTGCCAATGATGTGGCTGCCGATCTGGTCGACAATGTCGAACACGTCAGCGAGGTCTATTCCATCTCGGGCGAGCATGACCTTCTGGCCAAGTTCCACCTGCCCAAGGACGCCGACATCGGCACTTTCGTGACCAAGCAGGTCCAGACGCGTCCGCACATCCGCGACACCTTCACCGTCATCACCTTCTCGCCTTTCGGCCCCACGAAGGGGTGATCGAAGAGGCTGAATCAGACAGTAGCCAATCGAAACGCTTGTGATAACGTCGCTTCATAAAGCTGCTCACAGAGGCAGATTATGAGGGGAAACGACAGCGATGAGCGACATCGAAGCGTTCCGTACAGAGGTGCGGAACTGGCTGGAAGAAAACTGCCCGCCCGAAGTGCGCGGGCCGATTGAATCCGAAAACGACATGATCTGGGGTGGCCGCAACGCCACCTTCAAGACCCCCGCCCATAAGGCGTGGATGCAGGCCATGGGTGCTAGGGGCTGGACCGCGCCGGAATGGCCCGCCGAATACGGCGGTGGCGGCCTAAACCGCGAACAGGCCAAGGTGCTGAAATCCGAACTGCGCCGCATCAAGGCCCAGTCGCCCCTCAACAGCTTTGGCATCTGGATGCTTGGCCCGGCGCTTCTGGCGTTCGGCACCGAAGAGCAGAAGAAGCATTTCCTGCCGCAGATCGTGCGCGGCGAAATCCGCTGGTGTCAGGGCTATTCAGAGCCGGGCTCAGGCTCCGACCTCGCCTCGCTGCAGACCAAGGCCGAGGATCATGGCGACCACTGGATCGTCAACGGCCAGAAGATCTGGACCTCCTATGCCGATCAGGCCGACTGGATCTTCTGCCTTGTTCGCACCGATCCATCGTCCAAGCACAAGGGCATCAGCTTTGTCCTGTTCGATATGACGACGCCGGGGGTCTCCACCCGCCCCATTACCCTGATCTCGGGCAAGTCACCCTTCTGCGAGACCTTCTTCGACAATGTCCGCGTCGAGAAGGCGAACCTTGTCGGTGAACTGAACCGCGGATGGGACGTCGCCAAATATCTGCTGGCGCATGAGCGCACCATGATCGGTGCCATGGGCGAAGGCATGATGGGTCGCCCGCTGGGTCAGGTCGCCTGTGACAGCATCGGCACCGACGAATTGGGCCGACTGGACGATCCCATGCTGCGCGCCCGCATCGCCGAATGGGATGTGGACGCGGCCGCCTTCAAGCTGGCCATGGACAGCGCCGTGGACAAGATGAAGGCCTATCAGGCCCACCCCGCCCTCGCCTCGGTGCTGAAATACTATGGCTCCGAGCTGAACAAGCGGAACTACGAAATCCTCATGGCCGCGGGCGGTGTGGATGCGCTGGAGTGGGAGAGCGAACGCTCGCGCGGCGGCGATACCGCTCGCACTTGGCTTCGCACCAAGGCCAACTCCATCGAGGGCGGCACCACCGAGGTGCAGCTCAACATCGTCGCCAAACACCTGCTGAACCTGCCGGGAGCATAATCAGATGGCTCTTATCCTGACCGAAGAACAGGTGATGCTGAAGGACGCCGTAGATGGCTTCCTTGGCGAGCAAGCCCCGATCAAACACCTGCGCACCCTGCGCGACAGCAAAGACGCCGACGGCATTTCGCGCGACCTGTGGCGCGGCTTTGGCGAGATGGGTTTTGCGGGCGTGATTATCAACGAAGAGCACGGCGGCTCAGGGCTGGGTGCCGTAGAGGCGGGCGTGATTGCCGAAAGCCTTGGCCGCACCCTGACGCCCTCGCCTTTCCTTTCCAGCGGCATTCTGTCGGCAACTGTGCTGCAAGCGGCCGGAAGCGATGCCCAGAAGGGCTGGCTGGGCAAGATCGCGGGCGGAGAGGCCATTGTCTCGCTGGCGCTGGATGAAGGGGCCAAACACGCGCCGCATCGCATCCAGACCCGTTACGAGCACAGCGGCAACGGCTTCAAGCTGAACGGTGCCAAGGCCATGGTGCTGGACGGTCACGTGGCCGATGCCCTGATCGTAGTGGCCGATGGCGACGAAGGCCTGAGCCTGTTCCTGATCGACCCGAAGATGGCGGGTGTCGAGATCGAACGCACCGTCATGGTCGATGCCCATAACGCGGCCCGCATCACCCTGAAGGGCGTCGAGGTGAATGCCGATGCCCTGATCGGCGAGGCCGGCCAAGGGCGCGATCCGCTCGACAAGGCGCTGTCACTAGGCCGCGCCTGTGCAGCGGCCAGCCTCAATGGCGCAGGGGATCAGGCGTTTGGCATCACTGTCGAATATCTGAAAACCCGCCAGCAGTTCGGCAAGCTGATCGGCGAGTTCCAAGCCCTTCAGCACCGTGCCGCCCATCTCTATACCGAGCTGGAGCTGACCAAGGCCGCCACCCTTGGCGCGCTACAGGCCGTGGATGCAGGCAAGGAAACCGCCGGACTGTCTGTCTCGGTTGCCAAGGCCAAGGCAGGCCGTGTGGCCGAACTGGCCGTTCAGGAGGGCGTCCAGATGCACGGCGGCGTCGGCATGACCGACGAGTTCGACATTGGCCTGTTCATGAAGCGCGTCCGCGTGTTGAATGAAACGCTGGGCGATCACAACTACCACACCGAGCAAGTCGCCCGCGCCAGAGGCTACTAGGGCGCTTGCCAAGCGAGCAGCGGCTGGGCAAGGCTGGGGTCATGAGCGACAAGCCCCAGCCCGAAGCCCCGCCGCGACGCTCGCGAGCCTTCCCCCGTGGCCGACTGCCTTGCGCGCCCGTTGCCCATGCCAGTGTGCCGGGGTTTTCCAACATCAGGCTTTGCACCGACAGCGCCGAGGCGGGGCTGGTCAGTGCCGCAGACCACCTGTCCATGCCGCGCTCGGCTTGGGTGTCCGGTCGATATGATATTCTGGCCCTGTCCGGCGGGGCAGCGGGCGGTGCCTTTGGCGCAGGAGCCCTGACCGGCTGGAGCGAGACCGGAACCCGCCCTGCCTTTGCGCTGGTCACAGGTGTCAGCACAGGCGCTCTGATCGCCCCCCTCGCCTTTCTGGGTCCGCAATGGGATCACAAGCTGAAAGAGGCCTATACGGGCGGCTATGCCCAGAGCCTGCTCAGTCCGCGCCGTGTGGCGGCTCCCTTTAGCGGCGGCCTGATCAGCAGCCGCTCTCTGGACGAGTTGATCGCACCCTTTATCGATGAAGAACTGATCAAAGCCGTCGCAGCCGAACATACGCGCGGACGTCGCCTGCTGGTCACCACCACAGATCTGGACCGTCAGGAGCCGAGCGTCTGGGACATGGGCGCCATCGCCAGCCATGGCGGTGAGGCGGCGCTAAATCTGTTCCGCGATGTGCTGGTGGCCTCGGCCAGCCTGCCCGGCATCTTTGCCCCGCGCCGTATCGTCGTCGAGCACGAGGGGCAGCGCTATGAGGAGATGCACGTCGATGGCGGCGTGGCCTCGCCCCTGTTCCTGATGCCGACCGCTCTGATGCAGTGGCAGAACCTCGGGCGGCGTCTGCGCGGCGGTCGGGTGCATGTATTGATCAATACGGTGCTGGATCCGGATCCCCACACCACCGCGCCCAATATTGCCGCCGTCATGACCCGCAGTTTCGAGGCCATGCTGAGGTTTTCTTATCGGCAGGCCCTGACCACAGCGACGACGCTATGCGCCTCGCGCGGGATACCGCTGAATGTGGCGTCCATCCCGCCCAGTGTCGAGCGGGGCTATGCGCTGAACTTCGAGACCGCCGCCATGGAACGGCTGTTCGAGGCAGGCCGCGCCAGTGCACGGTCAGGAGAGCTATGGTCCACCGCCGTCACCCCGTCAGGGCTGGGGCGGTGGAAAGACCATCTGCTCAAATAGGTAAGGCCCCTTAGCCTTCCTTCTTGGCCGCCGCTTCGGCAGCCGCCTTGGCCGCCATCTTGGCCAGCACGCGGCCACGCCCCTGCGCCAGGGCGTGGATCACACCACGGAAGGTCGCCACTTCCTGCTCGGTAAAAGCCGCACGGCCCAGCATGACGCGCAGGTTCTGGCTCATGGAGCGCTTCTTCTCCGGCGGGTGGAAGAAGCCACCGTTTTCGAGCTCTGCTTCCAGATGCTCGTACATGCCGATCAGAAGGTCGTTCGATGCGGGAGGCTCGGCCTCGCGGAAGCGCGGCGGCGGAGCATCGAGGATCAGCGTGCGCCACTCATAGGCATTGATCGCCACCGCCTGCGCCAGATTGAGAGAGTGGTGCTTGGGATCAATCGGAATGGTGGTGATGCCCGAGCACAGCGCGATGTCGGTCGTTTCCAGACCCGCACGCTCGCCACCGAACAGCAGACCGCACTTCAGGCCCGAGGCCGTCTCGTCATAGAGGATACGGGCGCTTTCACGCGGCGTACGCACCGGCTGGCGCGTCTCGCGCGGGCGGGCGGTGGTGGCAAAGACGACGTTCAGGTCGTGGATCGCATCGGCCACCGTGTCGAACACCTTGATGCCTTCCAGCACCCAGTCCGCGCCGGACGCAGTCGCCCATGCACGCTCTTGCGGCCAACCGTCGCGCGGATTGACCAGACGCAGCTCGGACAGGCCGAAATTGGCCATCACACGCGCCACCGAGCCGATGTTGTCGGCCAGTTGCGATCGGTCGAGGATGACGACCGGAGGGGTAAGTTCGCGGGTTTCGGTTTCGCTCATGGCGGGCTTCATAAACGCGAAGACCGCCCCTGCGAAGGCAGGAGCGGCCCTAATCAGACTATTGGCGCAAAGATTTTAGTCTTCGCCGACCAGAGCCACCCACGGATCAGCCGTGCCGGCCTCGACCTCGGCCACCTTAACAGCGGGCCAACCGACGCGGGCAGTGCCCGAAGCCATCCAAGCCGCAACGGTGAAATCGCGCAGTTGCTCGGCACCGGCAGCCAGGCGCGCATTGACGAATTCCACGCCGCGCGGATCGGTGCCGTTAAAGGCACCCTGCTTTTCCATACGGTAGAACGGAATGACCGTGCCCAGCGTCTCGTTCAGCAGGGTAGCCGTGCGGGCCTTCAGATCAAAGCCTTCCACATTCATCGGAGCCATAGCCGCCGAAACCGTGGTCGGGTTCAGATTGCGCGAGGTGTAGGCACCCTCGAACTGGCCGTGGGTGCGACGCGAGGTTGTGAAGCCTTCCGGATTGGTCTCACCGGCCCAGCCATTGAAGTGGATTGTGGTGTGGTGCGGTTGCGAGGCGTCGCCGAGGTAGTGGCTCAGCACACCGATGTCGCGCAGGATCAGTTGCTCACGGCGCAGACGGTCGGCGCGATACCATTCACGCTTGGCCAGATCGGTCTCGCGGGCCTCGGCGGCGTTCAGCACGCGCCAGTAAGCAAAGTCGCGCTCGAGGTTCTGCCATGCATCCATAATGGCATAGGGCAGATAGCCCGCCTTATCGACATCCAGACCGGCGCGGGTCAGGGCCGCATCATACTGCGACTTCAGGCGCGGCAGTTCGGCCATGGTCATGCCGCGATGGTCCATCACGCGGCCTTCATCGTCCATGTCGATGAAGTGGGCGGTGTCGCGTTCGCGGTCGTGCGGTTCGCCCGCGCCTTTCCAGCGGTCCGGTTCACGCGAATACTCGCCAACGTCCGAAGCTGCGCCCGGCGTGCGCAGGAAGCCCGGCAGAGTGTCCGGCAGAGCGCGCATGGCGGTGACGCCGATCACGCGGTGGCCCGACGCCCCCCATGCCACGACCTGCGAGGCCGGTACCGCCAGCACCATAAGGGCTGCGGCGGAAATCATCAGACGCTTGGCGGATCGCTTCATGGCGAACACTCCGGTGGATAGGGTCAAATCGTGTTCCGCTCTATCGCATTCAGCCATAGGTCGCCACACCCTCCCCTAACTTGGAATAACGCCCAGCTCAAATAACAATGGTTAAGGAAATTTATATCCGCTGTTTCATTGAGCAATAATGTGAAATCTTGCCAATACAGTTTTCACGACGGCGTGAACTTGAGCACAAAGCACATATGCGCGACTTAAAATGTAAGAAATTGCGCTTAATACTGTATTCGAATGCCGCCTCTATGCTCATAAAGCCTGACGTTGTGCTAAGCTAACGCTAGGTCACACCAAAGGCGAACTTGGGCTCATCTCAAGAGACACTATTCTGCCACAATTGGGCGGCAAAAGCTTCTCGCCGGCGGGATTAGGTGCCGGTGCCACTCGCGATTTTCCTATGTTTAATGCGGTTGCCGCCTTGGCCGCCCTGTGGGCCATTTCGTTCGCTTCGCCGACCGAACCTGTCCCCTACGAGACTGTTGTTGCACAAGAAGCTGCAGCCGCAGACGCCGCCCAAGCGGAAACCCAAGCTCTGTCGTTCAGCCTGAACCCCGAGCAATCCGAACATATGGAAGCCGAAGCCGACTGGCGCGCCTCTGCCCGTCTCTATCACGCAGGCGGTGGCGGCGCGAACGGCAACGACTCGCTGGGCTGCCGTCCAGTGGCCATGCGCACCGTCGCAACCGACCCGAACGTTATTCCGCGCCGTACCCGTCTTTTCATCCGTGAGACCGTTGGCCTGCAACTGGCAGACGGCACCAAGCATGACGGTTACTGGTATGCGTCCGACACCGGCGGCGCGATCCGCGGTGCCAAGATCGACCTGTTCACCGGCCACGGCCGTGGCTCAATGCGCCCTGTCA
>JAEZHG010000002.1 GCA_023436945.1 Pseudomonadota bacterium
CGCGCTCAAACCCGGCCACCTACACCGGCGCGTTCACGCCGATCCGCGAGTGGTTCGCCGGCCTGCCGGAATCGCAGGCGCGCGGCTACAAGGCGGGCCGCTTCTCCTTCAACGTGAAGGGCGGCCGGTGCGAGGCCTGCCAGGGCGACGGCGTCATCAAGATCGAGATGCACTTCCTGCCGGACGTGTACGTGACCTGCGATGTCTGCAAGGGCAAACGCTACAACCGCGAGACGCTGGAAATCCTGTTCAAGGGCAAGAGCATCTCCGACGTTCTGGACATGACCGTCGAGGAAGCCGCCAAGTTCTTCGAGGCCGTACCGTCCATCCGCGACAAGATGCTGACACTGGCCCGTGTGGGTCTGGGCTACGTCAAGGTCGGCCAGCCCGCGACGACCCTGTCCGGCGGTGAGGCACAGCGTGTTAAGCTGTCGAAGGAGCTGTCCAAGCGCGCCACAGGCAAGACGCTCTACATCCTCGACGAGCCAACCACGGGCCTTCATTTCGAGGACACCCGCAAGCTGCTGGAGGTCCTTCAGGAGCTTGTCGACAATGGCAACACCATCGTGGTGATCGAGCATAATCTCGATGTCATCAAGGTCGCCGACTACATCCTCGACTTCGGTCCCGAGGGTGGTGACGGCGGCGGCGAGATTGTCGCCACGGGTACGCCCGAAGAAGTCGCGGCCAACAAGAAGAGCTGGACGGGCCGTTATCTCAAAGAGGTGCTGGACCGCCACGAAGAGCGCCGAAAGGCCCGCGTGGCCGAACTGTCAAAGGCATAAAAAGGGCCGGATCACCAAGCGGTGGTCCGGCCTTTTTATTGTTGGTCTCTAATCGAGGTCTAAGCAGCCTTGATCTTGCGATAGGCCGCAGAGAACGGCGAATAGACGATCAGCATTTGCGCCGAGGTCAGCAGGATCGACAGCACCAGCGAGCCCGTCATACCGATCGCAGAAGCAAACGTAATCGGGTCACCCAAGAGCGGACCAAAGCCACCGTTCGAGATCACCGAGAACGGTATCGATATGATGTTCACCAGAAGGCTGACACCGATCGAAAGCACGATCGCCAACAGGCCCAAACCCGCCAGAGGCCAGAAATGGCCCTTGGTCAGCCGGAAGCTCTCGGCAATGCCAATGCGCTTTTCCATCACGGTGATCGGAACAACCAGCGACAGCTTGACCGCCAGATAGAAGGCCGCAACCAGAGCAACCAACACAACGATCAGGCCGGCAAACATGCCTGCGGCCATACCCGCCGTAGCTGCCATACCAACGATCAAAAGCGAAACCAGCATAAGGCCGAACCAGATCAGGCCCATCAGGAACAGAGCAAGGAAGGTTCGCATCTCGTCCTTGCTGAAACGCAGATAGCCAAAGCGGCTATCCTCCGGCTGCAGAACGGCACGTACGACTGCAGTAGCCGTAAGCGCCATGGTTACGAGCGAGATCGGCCAGCTGACGAGCATAAGCTGGCCGTAGTTCTTGGCGGCGGCGATAAACTCTTCCTGGCTGGGCTCCGAACCGTTCTGTACAAGTTGCATCATCGCCAACAGCGACTTGATGGCGTTGTAGCCGAGACCGAAAGTCAGCAGCATCGAGACGACGTAAACAAGGCCCAGCCACAACAGCAGAACCGGCTTTTCGCGGGTGATACGGAAGCCGACAAAAGCTTCGTCGGTTACACCGAGACTCATTGAATTATCCTTGTATTTCGGTCGGTTCGGCTATGACTGTAGCGGTTGCAGTGTCGTTTGGCTTTAGCTGACGCCATGCCGAGGCAAATGGCGTGATGTAGAGCGAATATGTCGCGCCATAGGTCCACATAAGTGGAACGATCATCATCGCGACTGCAGATAGGGCTAGCGGAATCCAGTTCCACGTCTCCGGCCCACCCGGCCCTGCCCAACCCAAAGCGAAACCGGCTCCGATAACGATCACGACTAAGATGACGAGTATCACGCCCAAGAGAATGGACAGGCCGATGCTCAACAGAACGGCGATGAACCACGTTCCGAACAAAGGCCAGAAACGCCCTTTCGAGGCGTTCCACGCTGGGATGAATGCAAAGGTATTCAGGTCAACGCTCGCCGGTATCAGCAGCGACAGGCGCACAGACCCCCAGATGATCGGCAGGCATAGAACAATCGCTACAAAAATACCGGTCAACACGCCCACCACAGTCTGACCAGCAGCATAAAGCAAACCACCCGACACAAATGCCACAATACCAACGATCATTATAACGATGATCATTCCGATATAGGCCGCCACTACTGCAACGAACGTCCAGACCTCGTCCATGCTGAAGGCTAGGCCCGCAAACAAAGTCTTACGCTGCTTCCCGAGAACGAAGCGGCTTGCGGCAGCCAAAACAGGAATGGCGACCAGCAGTTGAAACACCGAACTGGATTGGGCCAGCAGGCTCTGACCAAAAGAGCTGTCCAGTGCATCAGGATCATTCATCCAGACATCCGAATTTTCGGCCATCCATATGAACATCGGTATGACCGGCAACAGCGGCAGGAGCAGAACAATCGCCCCCCACGCAATCATCCAACCGGGCTTTTTCTTGATCAGTTGAAACGCATCGGAAAGCGCGATTCCGATGTCATAGTCTCTGGATTGCATGGTTCAGCCTTCCCTTCCCCTAATGCGGAGCCTAGCCGATGTTTGTTCAACATGACAGCGGCGCCTTTCGCGGCTAGAAGCGCCGCATGACCACCCAATCTTCTATTCGCCCTGTCCACGTCATCGGCGGCGGCATGGCCGGTTCCGAAGCCGCTTGGCAGATCGCCAATGCAGGCGTCCCCGTCATACTGCACGAGATGCGCCGCGACGAGACGACCGCCGACGGTGAAGTCGTTAAGGTACGCACCGACGCCCACCAGACCGCAGGCTTTGCCGAACTGGTCTGCTCCAACTCGTTCCGCTCGGACGACTGGGAGTACAATGCCGTCGGTTTGCTGCACCAAGAGATGCGCGAACTGAACAGCATCATCATGGCCTGTGGCCAGGAGCATCAGGTCCCCGCGGGCGGCGCGCTGGCGGTTGACCGTGACGGCTTCTCGGACGCCGTCACCAAGCGCCTGATGGAACACCCGCTGATCACCATCGAGCGTGGTGAAGTGGCTGGTATTCCCCCGGAAGACTGGGACAATGTAATTGTCGCCACCGGCCCGCTGACTTCGGAGGCACTGGCTGACGCCGTGCTGAAACTAGGTGGCGAGGAAGGACTGAGCTTCTTTGACGCCATTGCTCCGATTGTTCATGCCGACAGCATCAACTTCGACATCGCGTGGATGCAATCACGCTATGACAAGGAAGGTCCGAGCGGCGAGACAGCGGCCTACGTCAACTGCCCGATGGACAAGGAACAGTACGACGCCTTCATCGACGCCCTGCTGGCCAGCCCGACCGCTGTGTCGAAGGAATGGGAACACGTTCCGTATTTCGACGGCTGTCTGCCCATCGAGGTTATGGCAGAGCGCGGTCGCGAGACCCTGCGCCACGGCCCGATGAAGCCGGTTGGTCTGACCAATCCGCGCAACCCGACAGTCAAATGCCACGCCATCGTGCAGCTGCGTCAGGACAATGCTCTGGGCACGCTATACAACATCGTCGGTTTCCAAACCAAGATGAAGTACGGCGCACAGACCGAAGTCCTGCGTATGATTCCGGGTCTGGAGAACGCACAGTTCGCACGCCTCGGCGGTCTGCATCGCAACACCTACCTCAACTCGCCAAAGCTGCTGGACAAGCAACTGCGCTTCAAGGCCATGCCGCGACTACGCTTTGCCGGTCAGGTCACGGGCGTTGAGGGATATGTCGAAAGCGCCGCGATGGGTCTGCTGACGGGTCGTCTGGCTGCCGCTCAAGCTCTCGGTCGCGAGATCGCTGCCCCGCCGCCGGAAACGGCCATTGGTGCACTGGTCGAGCACATCACCGGTGGCCACATGGAAGGTTCGAAGTTCCAGCCGATGAACATCAACTATGGTCTGCTACCTCCTCTGGAAGCGCCCAAGGTTGATGAAGAAGGAAAGCGCATCCATCCGAAGGAGCGCGGCCGCGCCAAGAAGCGCCTGCAAAGCATCCGCGCTCTCGAAGCGCTGAAGAGCTGGCGCGACGCCAACTTCTAGGGCTTGGCATTAGATATGAAGAAGGCGGTGCCCGTTGTGGACACCGCCTTTTTCTTATCGGATCGAATTGATCAGCGTCGAGATCGCCCAGATGGCGATTGGAGGGCTGGCGATAATCAGAGCCAGTTTGTAGCGCTGGCGCAGCAGCATCCACCACGCAATGATCGGACAGATCATCAGGCTGCAATAGGGCACCATGGTCATCAGCGCCGTGCCGATAGGTACGGTTCCAGAACGCGCCCCGCTCCACACCAGAATGACCGGCAACAGTCCGGCGACGGTGCCCAGCAGACCAAACAGAGTGGTCACGGCCAGCCACATAGAGGCGGGTTTACGCAGGTGCGCTTCAGACATCAGATACGGCCCCTCACCGTGTTCCAGAAGATTTGCACCCGTTTGACGGATTCGGGTGACTGACGCGACAGGCTAGCATGGGCCACTGCCGGAAACGCCTTGGCCGGAAGAGCCTTGAGCGCCTTGTTGGCCGATTTCCGGGCCAGTTTCGCCTCGTCATCCTGTCCCGTCTGCATAAGGCCAAACACCCTGCCCGCCCCTGCCACTGCCTCGTCTTGAGTTGCGCCCGCCAGGATCTGGGCCGCGATCTGCATCGGGCCAGTGAAAAAGGCGTCCAGATCGTGCGGTTGCTTATGAACGCGGCCGATATGCGCCTCGATCAGTGCATCAAACTTGACGCGCTCCAGACCATGACGCGTGACCAGATCGGTGAGGGCCTCAAGCACCGGATGGCCTTTGCGCGGCGTGTTGGAGAACACACCGTCCATCTGTTCGGCCCACCACGTAAAGCGCATCTCGGCCAGCAGCGGCTGTGTGACACGCGTGGGGATGGCCACAAGCTCGGCCTCGAAAGCATAGAGGGTGATGAGATCGGCACGCGCCTTAAGATCATCGACAAAGCGGCTGGACAGCCAGCGGTCGAGATCGGCGGTGCGGACCTGTGCGTCTAGATCAACAGAAGTCATTTCGCCACTGCCATGGGCTACCGCGCCCTTACAAGCAAGCCATAAGCGCCACTTGGGGCTGCGACCAAAAAGAAACCCGCCCTTTCAAGCGAAAGAGCGGGTTTCGATTTCAGCGATAGTCAGCCCTTACGGACGGCTGGCCATGCCCAGTTTGATCGGCTTCAGGTCAGCGTCGTCATCACGCGAGATGTTCCCGCGCTTCACGCCCCACAACAGCACGATCGGCGTGCCGACATAGATCGACGAGAAGGTACCGATGATGATGCCGAGCATCAGAATGATCGAGAAGCTGAACAGCGCCTCGCCGCCGAAGATAGCCAGAATGGCCAGAACGCCCACAGCCGTCACACCGGTCATGATGGTACGGGTCAGGGTTTCGTTCAGCGACAGGTCGATCACGTCACGCAGCGGCATAGTCTTGTACTTGCGCAGGTTTTCACGCAGGCGGTCGAACACAACCACGGTGTCGTTCATCGAATAACCGATAACCGTCAGAATGGCTGCCACGGTGTTCAGGCTGAACTCGAAGCGGAACAGAACGACCAGGCCGAAGGTCAGGACCACGTCGTGCAGGAGGCCGATGATGGCACCGAAGCCGAACTGAGGCTCGAAGCGGAACCAGATGTACAGGAACATCAGGAAGATTGCCGCGCCCAGAGCATAGAGGCCCGAACGGAACAGTTCGCCCGAGACCTTGGAGCCCACGACGCTGATGCCCGAATAGGTCACTTCACCGACAGAGTCGCTGATCGCCTTTTCAA
>JAEZHG010000058.1 GCA_023436945.1 Pseudomonadota bacterium
CTTCTGCGGCGCGGCGCTCGATCTCGGCCATGGCGGGCTCGGACTGGCGCGCGATGATGCCACGGGCACCCGATTTCAGAATCCCGGCCTTTTCCCGCGCAATCCCTGCCAGATCGGTGCCGAGGAATTCGGCGTGGTCCAGATCGATCGGGGTGATGACACTGAGCAGAGGGCGCTCGATGACATTGGTGGCGTCCAGAACGCCGCCCAACCCGACCTCGACAATGGCCAGATCCGCAGGTGTTTCGGCCATGGCCAGCAGGCCCGCTGCCGTGGTGCTTTCAAACACGGTCGCCTCGCCGCCGGTCGCGGCCATAGCCTCTTCCACGCGGTCCAGGATGGCATTCAGCTGGTCATCGGAGATCAGCTCGCCCGCCAGACGGATGCGCTCGTTGAAGCGGACCAGATGGGGCGAGGTATAGGTGTGGACCTTGAGCCCCGCAGCCTCGGCGATCGCGCGGATCAGGGAAACGGTCGATCCCTTGCCGTTGGTACCCGCCACATGGATGACAGGCGGCAGCCGGTCCTGCGGATTGCCCAGCGCCGCACACAGGGCCTGCATGCGGCCAAGGGACAGGTCGATGCGCTGGGGATGCCGCGCCTTCAGACGGTCGGAAATCGGGTCCAAGACGCGACGTTTCCCTTTAGATTGGCCCTCAGGCGGCCTTCTTGCGCTTGCCGTCCATCAGGATGGACAGGATACGGCCAAGGGTTTGCGGCAGGTCGTGACGGCTCACCACCTTGTCCACCATGCCCTTGTCCTTGAGGTATTCGGCGCGCTGGAAGCCCGGCGGCAGTTTCTCGCGGATGGTGGTCTCGATCACGCGCGGACCGGCAAAGCCGATCAGTGCACCCGGCTCGGCCAGATGCACATCGCCCAGCATGGCGTAGGACGCGGTCACGCCACCCGTGGTCGGGTCGGTCAGAACCACAACATAGGGAAGCTGGTTTTGCTTCAGGTCCTGAATGGCCAGAGTGGTACGGGCCATCTGCATCAACGACAGAGCGCCTTCCTGCATACGGGCACCACCAGCGGCGGTGAAGCAGACCAGCGGCACACCGCGCTTCACAGCTTCCTGTGCGGCAGTGATGAAGGCCTCGCCCGCAGCCATGCCCAGCGAACCACCCATGAAGGTGAAGTCCTGAACGATGACGACAGCCTCGGTGCCGTCGATCTTGCCATAGCCGATGGCCATGGTGTCCGGACGACCCGCAGCCTTACGGGCGGCGACCAGACGATCCTTATAGGGTTTTCCGTCCGAGAAGTTCAGCGGATCTTCTGGCACAGCCGGCGTATCGATCGGCTCGAACTTACCGTCGTCGAAGGTCGCCTTCAGACGGGTCGGCGCATTGATACGCATGTGACGGCCCGACGGGGTCACCCACAGGGCGGCCTCAAGGTCCGAGCGATAGATCATCTCGCCCGTGTCGGGGTCTTTCACCCAAAGATTGTCAGGCGTCTCGGTCGTTTTGACGACCTTGCGGACACCGGGGGACAGGCGCGAAAGCCAGCCACCACGGGCTTTGTTCTCGGAATTCTTATCGACCATGGGGGCTATTTAGACGGTTTCCGCGACGGAAGCACTAGTTACGTGCATCACGAACGGCATCAGACAGTTCGCGCACCTTTGCCAGTACACGCGGCACAGCTGGCTCATTGGCCTCCAGCGCAGCAGCGACCACATCGACCAGCGCCGAACCGACAACCACCGCATCGGCCACGCGGGCGATCTCTGCTGCACGTTCCGGCGTCTTGATGCCGAAACCGACGGCGACCGGAAGGCCCGATGCCTTGCGCACACGCTCCACAGCCGGAGCGACCGATGCGGCCTGCGCTTCCTTCACGCCCGTTACGCCCGCAACCGAGACATAATAGACAAATCCAGACGTGCCCTGAACGATGGTGGCCAGACGCGCATCATCGGACGTCGGCGTGGCCAGACGGATCAGCGACAGTTGCTCGGCATCCAGTGCCTTTGCCAGATCGCCAGCCTCTTCCGGCGGGCAGTCCACAGCGATCAGGCCGTCTACGCCAGCCTCAGCCGCTTCCATGGCAAAACGCTCATAGCCATAGGATTCCACCGGGTTCAGATAGCCCATCAGGATCAGCGGCGTGTCCTGATCTTCTTTACGGAAATCAGCCACCAGATCGAGCGTGCCACGCAGCGTCATGCCTGCGTTCAGACCACGCAGTGCCGCGCGCTGGATCGGCGGGCCTTCGGCCATAGGGTCAGAGAACGCCAGGCCCAGCTCGATGATGTCGGCGCCCGCTTGCGGCAGGCCTTTGAGGATTTCCAGCGCCTCTTCACGCGACGGATCGCCCGTCATGACATAGGGCACAAAACCGGCGCGGTTCTCGGCCTTCAGTTTCGCAAAGCGGGCATCAATACGCGCAGTCGTCATTTCTCTCCCCGGCATTCCAGCCAGCCCCGAACGGGATAGTATCCAAAGGTTTTCGCATCGCGCGGCAGGCCTACGCTCTCAAGCTCGGCCATGGCGTAACAAACGCGGGCCGTTGAGCCGAGACGGCTTCCAGACGGGCCTGTCGGCTCTCCGCAAACCTTACCGTCTTCGATGCGGCTATTTGTAAGTTCCACAGACTGATCGTCGCCTGACAGACAGATCGACACCCGATCCGCCCCGCCATACTGGCGTCCTGCAACAGTCTGCGGGTGTGTCAAAGCCTGTTCTGCCGCAAAGGCGCGCGCGATGTTGTCAGGCGTCGGAGCCAGCGAAGAGAACTTCACCGTCTCCACACAGCCCGCCAAGACCAACGTCAGCGCTACTGCTGCGGCAGTTTTCATCATGAGCCGGGATTGGCGCAGACATCGCCGGGAACATAGGCAAAGCCGAGGAAGGCCGGAGCCTCGGCAGCCTGCGGCTTGGTGGTGTCATAGAAGGCCACCATCTGCATGCCGTCACAGCCGCCAGCCTCGCGGCGCTTGACGAAAACCACGCGGTTGTCGTCGCCGTCGGCAGCAATCCAGCCCTTTTCCTCAAGCTGGCGCATATAGCTTTCGGCCAGCGGGCCGATCTCGTCCATGCGCGCCGTCATGCAGAAAGCCGGAGCCCGCAGAAGACCGCCACAGTCCGGAGCGGCCACAGCGGGTGCCTGCACCGGAATGTCGGTCGGAATGGCGACAGGGGCCGCGGCCGGAGGCGCGGTTCCCACCGGAGCATCCTGTGGCGTGACGAGGGCCAGTGCGGCCATGAGGGAAACGATCATCTATTACAGCTCCACACCAAGGTGTTTGGCGACCGTGAAGATGTCCTTGTCACCACGACCGGACAGCACCACGACGATATCGCCCCCCTTGCCCACTTCACGGGCAATCTCGCCTGCGCGCGCGATAGCGTGCGAAGGCTCCAGAGCCGGAATGATACCTTCCAGCTTGGAGATCATCTGGAAGGCTCCCAGCGCCTCGGCGTCGGTCGTCGAGCGGTACTCGCCGCGACCCAGATCATTCAGCCAAGCATGTTCAGGGCCGATACCCGGATAGTCGAGACCTGCCGAGATGGAGTGGCCCTCGAGGATTTGCCCATCGGCATCTTGCAGCAGATAGGTGCGGTTGCCGTGCAGAACGCCCGGACGGCCGCCCTTCAGCGAGGCCGCGTGGCCATTATCGACATCCAGACCATGGCCTGCGGCTTCCACACCGATCAGGCGCACGCCCTCGTCGTTCACGAACGGGTGCATGGCACCGATGGCGTTCGAGCCACCGCCGATACAGGCCACAACAGCCTGGGGCAGGTTGCCGATCTGGGCCAGCGACTGGGCCTTGATTTCCTTGCCGATCACCGACTGGAAGTCGCGCACCATCTCCGGATAGGGCGCAGGACCAGCCGCCGTGCCGATGATATAATAGGTATCCGCCACGTTCGTGACCCAGTCACGCATGGCCTCGTTCATGGCGTCTTTCAGAGTCGCGGCGCCCGCCGTCACAGCGTTCACTTCGGCACCCAGAAGCTTCATGCGGAAGACGTTCGGCTGCTGACGCTCGACGTCCACAGCGCCCATATAAACCGTGCACGGCAGGTCGAACCGCGCACAGACGGTGGCCGAGGCCACGCCGTGCTGGCCTGCACCCGTCTCGGCGATGATGCGGGTCTTGCCCATGCGGCGGGCCAAAAGGATCTGGCCCATGCAGTTGTTGATCTTGTGCGCGCCCGTGTGATTCAGTTCCTCGCGCTTCAGCCAGATACGCGCGCCGCCGAAATGCTCGGTCAGACGCTCGGCGTGATAGAGCGGGCTTTCACGACCGACGTAGTATTTCAGATAGCCGTCCAGCTCTTCCTGAAACGTCGGGTCTGCCTTGGCTGCCTTATAGGCCTCACCCAGTTCATGGATGAGCGGCATCAGGGTTTCCGGCACAAAGCGACCGCCGTAGGGGCCAAAACGGCCCTGTTCATCGGGCCATGCGTAGGTGTTGGTCAGGGCTTGGTTCACGACAGCAATCTACTGGGAGGAAGACGACGAAATCAGGGCGGTTAGTCCCTGCCTAGGCGGGCGGTATCCAGAAACGAGCGGATCAGGGTGATGTCCTTAACACCCGGCGCGCTTTCAACGCCAGAGGAGACATCAACCATCTTTGCAGCAGTTATGCGCAAAGCTTCACCGATATTGGTGCCATCGAGGCCACCTGCGAGAAACCATTTTGCCGGAAGCGGACGATTGGCCATCAGCGACCAGTCGAAGCTGTGCCCCACGCCGCCGGGAAGGTCTGCCCCCTTGGGTGGTTTGGCATCGAACAGCAGGATGTCGGCGGTCTCGTTCCATAGGTCCACATCTACGAAATCCGCCTCATCGCGGATTGGCAGGGCCTTGATGATTTTCGCATCCGTAAGCGCACGAACCTCGGCGGCGCGCTCGATGCTCTCGCTACCATGAAGCTGGATGTAGTCCGGCTTTAGGTGGGTGGAGATACGCGCCAGCAGGTCATTGTCGGGATTGACGACCACTGCCACGATCTGCGCACGGCCACGGGCGGCGGCAAAAAGCTCGCCTGCCTGTTCCGGCTCCAGATGGCGTGGGCTTTTGGGAAAGATCACCGCCCCGACATAGGCCGCGCCGCCCTCAAGGGCCGCTTCAAGCGTTTCAGGCGTCGATAGCCCGCAGATCTTTACCTCGGTCATAAATAACGAGGTGCGCGACCCTGACGACGAGGTCAAGGCCGCATACGGAACTGTCCGATTTCAAAAATCGAGTGACGCGATAGACGGGCGCTGTGGTGCCTCGTCCTCTGCAACACGCCATGCGCCTTGCGCAGTCACAGCGACAGCAAAAACATAGAAGCGAGAGCGACTATCAGAACTATGGGATCGACTTTGCTGGGCATTGGCAAACTCGAGAGCAATCTCATCAAGCCCGCACCCCAGAACTGGCCCAAAGACCTGACACACGGCCCCCTCTGTCGCGCCGGCCGACGGGCAAGCCATCCATGTCACCACACGGGCGGGACACGGTTCAGCGCTTGGGGTTACGGGTAAGGTTTTGCAGCCATAGGCCATCAAGGCGAGGCTCAAAGCCGCAATCATCCGCGATGAAAACATGATCGCCTCCCCCTTCCAATGAAGCCGGAACAGGGAGGCTAGGATCAATGTCTCACGAAAGCATTATCGCGGTCCGGCGCGTTTGGCGGCGGGTTTGCTGCCCTCGGCATTCAGTGCGCCGGAGGGGGCGTTCTTCTTGTTGGGCTTTGCAGCAGGACCTTCGTTGGCGGTCTTGTGGTCTTTCAGTTCGGCCTCGACAGCCTTGTCGGCCTTGGCCTTGCGCTTCACCGCAGCTTTCAGATTGGCTGTCGCGGTTGCACCCTTACGGGTCTGGGCGCGGTCCTGAAGGGCGGCGTTCACACGCTCGATGGCCGTGATCAGGATGTCTTTCTTCTCGCGTGCGCCGGTATCGGGATTGGCACCGCCGCCTTTGCGGGCTGTGCGATTACGCTCGCGGATCAGGCGCTGGACACGCTCGCGGCGACTGCGGAGCTGCTTCGCAAGATCGGTCAGTTCGCGGTGGGATAGGCCGTCCAGATTTTTGGACTGTTCGACCAGTTGCTTCTCGTTCTCGTCGAGCGAACGCTTGGAAGTGGCATTCATAGTCTTCTTATCCTGTCGTTTCCTCTGACAGGACAAAGCATGACAGGGCCGGACGTTCCGGCCCCTGTTGTCAGCCCGCGTCGAAGATGGACGCGATTTCTTCTGCCGAAAGCAGCTTCCACTGACCCGGTGCGAGGCCTTCGGGAAGGGTCAGACCACCGAGGCGCTCGCGGTGCAGTTCCTCGACATGGTTGCCCACGGCGGCGAACATACGGCGCACCTGATGATAGCGGCCTTCGGTTACGCTCAGGAGCGTTTCGGTCTCGGACACCACTTCGAGATGGGCCGGAGCCAGCGGCTTGTCCTCGCCTTCCAGCATCATCTGGCCGGACGCGAACAGAGCGCCTTCCGAGCCATTTAGCGGGCGAGCCAGCTTGGCGCGGTAAACCTTCTTCACGTGACGCTTGGGGCTGATGACACGGTGAAGCAGGTCACCGTCATCGGTCAGCAGCAAGAGGCCCGAGGTCTGTTTATCCAGACGGCCAATGGTCGAGATCGCCGGATCACGCCTACGCCAGCGGTCGGGCAGGACGTCATAGACCAGCGCCCCGTCTTCCTTGTGCGAACAGGTCATGCCCAGCGGCTTGTTCAGCATCATTACCAGACCCGCGATGGGGTCCAGCGGCTCGCCATCGATCTCCATACGCGACGGCAGGTCCGGCGTGACGGGAATGCGCTTGGTGGCGTCGGTCAGGTCCTCGCCATCGAGCGTTACCCCGCCCACCTTGGCCAGACGCGCAATCTCGTTGCGCGAGCCATAACCCATCGAGGAGAGCAACTTGTCGAGACGCGAAGTAGGAGTTTTCGCCATCCTAGTTTCCCCTACCGTTCGCGGCGTGGCGGCTCTCTGCTTGAGGGGACATCATTTAACCGCCTCGAAGATTTTGAAGCCGTTCTGGTCGGCCACCATCTTCACGCGCTTGAACACCTCGTTGAGGTCGTTCTCGTACGGCAGGTGACGGTTGGCGACGATCCACGCCACGCCGCTCTTTTTCAGCAGTTCGGCAGACTTGCGGATGAACTTCTGGCCAAGACGCTTGTCCTCGATGCCACCATCATGGAACGGCGGGTTCGAGACCACGAAGTCCAGCGTGCCTTCGGCTTCCAGCAGACGCACATCGGCCCATTCGAAGCTGGCGCGCGCGTCTTCGACATTCTTCTTGGCCGCATCAATCGCACGGCGGTCCAGATCAACCATACGCAGCGAGGTCACTGCGCTGGAGCGCAGCACCACGGTCGCCAGAGCGCCATAGCCGCAGCCCAGATCAATGCC
>JAEZHG010000098.1 GCA_023436945.1 Pseudomonadota bacterium
CTCCAGCGGCGAGGCCATGCTACTGTCCGCCTATTATCTGGCAGCCAGCCGTTCGGCAGAGACGCTGGACTGGCTCGACAAGGCCGTCATCGTCATCGACCCGTCCCAGAACCCCGATGGCCGTGACCGCGCCGCCAACTGGCACAATGGGTGGAAATCCAATCCGCCGTCTGCCGATCCGCTGGACAAGGAACACGTCGAGGCTTGGCCGGCAGGGCGTGTGAACCACTATTTCACCGACCTGAACCGCGACTGGCTGGCCGTGACGCAGGTCGAGACCCGCGCCAAGCTGGAGGCCTATCATCGTTGGAAGCCGAACTTCCAGATCGACTTCCACGAGATGGGTGCCGAGAGCACCTATTATTTCGAGCCGTCGCCCTCCTCGATGGAAAGCCCGCTGCTGCCCAAGGCGGCCTATGAGTGGAATGTGACGCTGGCCAAATACCATGCGCAGGCGCTGGACAATCTCGGCTCGCTCTATTTCACCAAGGAAGTGTTCGACAACTTCTCACCGGTCTATGGCTCGACCTATCCAGACTTCCACGGCGGTATCGGCGTGACGGTGGAACAGGCCTCATCGCGTGGTCTGGTGCAGAACACCTCCAACGGCCCGCTGACCTTCGGCTTCACCGTGCGAAACCAGACCAATGTAGGCTTGGCCACCATTCGCGGTGCCGTGGCCGAGCGTGTGGGCCTGCTGAACTTCCAGCGCGACTTCTTCCGCTCGGCTGTTGAACAGGGCCGCCGCCACAGCTCTCAAGCCTTTGTGTTTGGTGATGCCGCCAATCCGGGCCTGACGCGCCAGACGCTGGACCTGCTGCTGACACACCGCATCAACGTCTATCCGCTGAACGAGCGCATCACCCAGAACGGCATCACCTATGAGCCAGGCAGCGCCTATGTGGTGCCGTCTGCCCAGCCGCAGTTCCGCCTGATCCACTCGATCTTCGACAAGACCCCGCCGACAAATGGCGGCGTTTACGGAAGCACCTCCTATTCGGTGGCACTGGCCTATAACCTCGGCTCGTCGGGCCTGCGCCGCGTGCCAGCCCATGGCTCGGCCATCAGCGCGGTTCCGGCAGCCCAAGGCGGCGTCAGCGGCCCTGACAATGCCTATGCCTATGTGATCGACTGGCGCGACCAGAACAGCCCGCGCGTTCTGGCGTCCCTGCTTCAGAAGGATGTGCGCGTTCGCACCACCTTCGAGCCGTTCACCAGCCGCACCGAGGGCGGCACCACCGCCTTCGAGCGCGGCTCGCTGGTCATCACGACCAACGGCCAGTCGCAAGATGCTGCCGAACTGCGCCGCATCGTTGATGAAGCCGCGCGCGAGGCTGGCGTCATCACCCATGCCGTCGCCACCGGTCAGGCCGTCTCGGGCGTCGATCTGGGCAGCAACAATGTGAAGGTCGTTCGCGCCCCACGTATCGCTCTGGTCATGGGCGAAGGTGTCAGCGCCACCGAGATCGGCTCGACGTGGTTTGCCCTCAGCGAACGCCTGCAATATCCGGCCAGCCGCATCGACACTTCGCAACTGGGCCGCATCGACCTGTCGAACTATGACAGCATCGTCCTTTCGGGCGGTCGCTATGACCTGTCTCCGGCAGCGATTGATGCGGTGAAAGCATGGGTGCGTCGTGGTGGCTCGCTGATCGTCTTCGGCTCGGCGGCCCAGTGGGCAGCGGCCAATGGTCTGGTCCCGCAAGGCGAGCGTTCGCAACGCGAGCGTGAGGAGCAACGCCTGAACTATGCCGACCGCCAGTCGGTTCAGGGCGAGCAGCGCACCTCGGGCAATGCCCTGTCTGCCGATGCCGACATCAGCCACCCGCTGGCATTCGGCCTGTCACGTCGCGACCTGTTCGTGAACAAGGAAACCGCCGTCACCCTCGCCCCCGTCGCCGACCCGTTCGGCAATGTGGTGCGTATCGACGCCGATCCGGAGGTGAACGGCTATCTGCCCGAAGCCCTTCGCAAGGATGCGGCTGGCACGGTTTGGGCTCAGGTCAACACCGTTGGCGCAGGCAATGTGATCGCCTTTGCCGATGATCCCGCCCACCGCAAATACTGGCTGGGCACCGAGCGTCTGCTGATCAACGGCCTGTTCTTCGGCAATCACCTGTCGCAAGGCTTCCGCCGTTAAGACAGCCCCAGATGGTCTGAGGCCAGTTTGAAACTGGCCTGCAGATCAGCCCGCGCCCTCGCCCGCTCGGCGGGATCGGGGTGACGCAAAATATAGGCCGGATGGTAGGTGACCAGCACCTTGCCCTCAGGCCCGTTTTGTATCCGGCCGCGCATTTCCGACAGATTGACCGTACGGCCAAAGATACCCCGCGCGGCACTGGCTCCCATGGCGATGATCAACTCCGGCTGAACCAGTCGACGTTCGTGGTCCAGCCACCAGCGGCAGGCGTCGATCTCGCGGGCCACAGGCGTGCGGTGCAGGCGTTTTCTTTCGCGCACCTCGTGTTTGAAATGTTTGACGGCGTTGGTCAGATAGAGGTTGTCGCGAACCACACCCGCCGCGGCCATGGCCTCGTTCAGCACCTGTCCGCCCGGCCCGATAAAGGGCTGGCCGCGCAGATCCTCGTTGTCACCGGGCTGCTCGCCCACCACCATCAGACGCTCGCGCTTTGGCCCCACGCCACAGACAGCCTGCGTCGCATCGCGCCACAGTGGACAGCGACGGCACCCTGACAAGGCTTTATTCAGCTCAACCAGAGATTGCGGCACCACATCGTCGGTTACGATGCGCTCAACAGTCTTGGCCTTCACCTGTTCAAAGCGGCGGTTCGGCTCTGGCGCGGGTGCCGTGACCATGGCCTCGGTTCGGCCAGTGGCATCAGCGATCATGCCCGCGATCAGTTCAGCCTCTGGCAGGTTCTTCCAGTAGGATTTGGGCATTTCCGACTGCATCGCCTTGGTGCGCAGTCGCGCCGGATTGAAGGTCGAGGCGTAATAGGTCTTCCAGAAATCCTCGACCTCGTCCTCCTGTGGCGCATCCTCCTTGCGGGCGGGCGGGCCGAAAGACAGTTTGTTCAAATCCCAATGCGCCGTGCCGTCAGGCGTCAGGATCGACCAGCGCATATTGGCATAACGGCGCGCAAAGAAGGGCGCGGTCTTTTCCAGCACACGGTGGGCTGGCTCGAACCATGCAATCCACTGCTCGTCCGCGCCCTCGCCCGTCTGGCGAAAGCGCACAAAGGCTTTCATCTTGTGCGAGGCGCGGCTGACATTCTTGGCCAGATCGAGCGCATCGCGCACATCGCGGTCGGAGGTGACCTTCATCAGGTCCGGCTCGTCCTGCAATCGCCACAACAGCCGATAGAGAAGCTCGAACCGCGAGGGTGAGCGATGCAGGATCACATCCTGCGCCAAGCCAAAGAACGCCTTGGAGACCTTCAGCGGGCTGTTGATCGGACCTGTGGGCACAGGTGCGTCATCAAACAGGCTGTGCTGGACCTCGCCCGCAATGAAACGCACACGCGACGGCTCTATGCCTTCCAGCCGCAATTGCCGCGCAGCATCGCGCCACCCCTCGAAATCTGTTTCCCCCGCCAGTTGGACGGTGCGCATCAGAACAGGCTCAACTGCTCGGGGCGTTTTTCGGGGGCGATACGCGCGCGAAGGTCAATCGCATCGGTCAGGCCTCCGGGTGTCCAGTCAAGCGCCACGATCCATGGGCGCACCTTGTCGATGGAGCGGGTCAGGCGCGCCACGTCTTCAAGCCTGAGCGTCCGATAGCGGCGCACGGAGATAATCCGGTCCACCGCCTTTACGCCCAGCCCCGGAACGCGCAGCAAATCCTCGCGGTCGGCACTGTTCACATTGACGGGGAAGACCTCGCGCTTTTGCAGCGCCCACGCCAGCTTGGGATCAATCGCCAGATCCAGCATGCCGTTCACACCGCCCTCGGCGATTTCCGGCGCTGTAAAGCCATAGAAACGCAGCAGCCAGTCGGCCTGATAAAGCCTGTGCTCACGCATCAAGGGCGGGCGCGAAACAGGCAGGATCGCCGAACTGTCAGGGATCGGGCTGAAGGCCGAATAATAGACACGGCGCAGACCATAGCCGCCATAGAGCGACGAGGAACGGTCAAGGATTTCGCTGTCCGGCGCGCCGTCTGCCCCGACGATAAGCTGGGTGGACTGGCCACCGGGAGCAAAGCGCGGCGGCTTGATACGGTCGCGCTTCTGCGGCTTGGATTCCTCCAGCTTCAGACGCACCTGCCCCATGGCCTTGCGGATGACGCGGGCATCTTTTTCGGGTGCTAGAGTGCCGAGAGCCTCGTCGCGCGGCAGTTCGATATTGGCCGACAGACGGTCCGCATAAAGCCCCGCCAGTTCGATCAGTTTCGGGTCGGCCTCGGGGATTAGCTTCAGGTGGATATAGCCACGGAAGTCGTGTTCCTCGCGCAGCTTGCGGGCCACCTCGACCAGTTGCTCCATCGTATAGTCAGAACTGCGGATGATGCCCGAGGAAAGGAACAGCCCCTCGATATAATTGCGCTTGTAGAAGGACAAGGTGAGGTCGACCACCTCGCGCACGGAGAAGCGCGCGCGCCGCACGTTCGAGGATTTGCGGTTGATGCAATAATGGCAGTCAAAGATGCAGCTGTTGGTCAGGAGGATCTTCAGCAGCGAAATGCATCGCCCGTCCGGCGCATAAGCGTGGCAGATGCCCATCCCCTCGGTCGAGCCGAGGCCGGAGGCGGCCTTTGCGCTG
>JAEZHG010000111.1 GCA_023436945.1 Pseudomonadota bacterium
GGTCAGAAGGCTCCGCCTTCTCGACCCGACGCGGCCTGATTTAGTGGTCCGCGATCGTCGGCCCTTCGGGACCTCCCGCCCCGACGCGGCCAGTTTGTGGGCCACGAACTAAATCGTTGCTCAAGAAGCGAGCCCCCGAGGGGCGAGCGGTAGCTACAAAAAACAAAGGGCGCGGCTATGATGGCCGCGCCCTTTTTTAATCCTCGATCACCTCGTGGGTGCCGACAGCGCCCTGCCGCCAATAGGCAGCGACCTTCATCCATTTCGGATTGAAAGCGTTCGCTTCAAGCAGTTGTGGCCTAAGGGCGCGAGCGACCGCGCTTTCACACGCCACCCACACATAGGCGTCGCTCGGATCAATCGACTTGGCAGCCTCAAGTGCTGCCGCCGTCAGGGCCGAGCCCTCGCCGCGCGGGGCACCATTGCGATGGACCCAGATGACTTCCGTATCGGCCTTGCTGGTCAGTTCGATCTCGCCGGAAGCATCCTCAACCTCGACCACAGCGACAGCCTTCACACCGTTTGGCAGTTCCTCAAGACGGCGACTAATAGCGGGCAGCGACGCCTCGTCACCAACAAGCAGATGCTGGGCAAAGCCGGTTGGAACGATGAACGACCCGCGCGGCCCGCCGATGCCAGCCTCGTCGCCTACCTTGGCGCGTTCGGCCCAAGCGGTCGCAGGCCCGCCATGGCCCACGGCAAAGTCGATGGTCAGTAACCGCTTTTCAGCGTCGAAGGAGCGGGGCGTATAGTCACGCGCAGCAGGTTTGGGATCGGGCCATTGCGGCGTACCATCCTCGCCGAGGATCGGCAGTTCCAGCGCCTGCCCTTCGACCGAAGGAAAGAACTTCATATGGTCGTCAAAACCGGGGCTGTAGAAGCCCTCAAGATCATCACCTCCCACCACCACACGGCGCAGAACCGGCGTCAGCATCTCGGTGGAGATCACCTTCACGCGACGGAAATGCAGGGGGTGACGCACCCTTTGCGGCATGCGGTTTTCGGTTTCAGCCATGTGACCACCCTCTACAGAACCAAAAATCAACTGACCCATATTTGAGAACTATTCGCAGAAACCGCAACCCTTCAAATCGCTCTTTCTGTCCCGTGCGTGAATGCCTATGTGGAGGCCATGGATACGCTTTCATCGCGCTGGGCCGCACTTGAACCCCATGTCTTGGTCGTAGGTCCCGACGATGATCTTCCGCGCCCTGCGGTGCTGCTGTTCCATGGTTGCGGGGGTTTGCGCGACCACCTGCCGCGTTATGCCGAGATCGCCAAGGCTGCGGGCTGGCGCGCCTTTATCGTCGATAGCTATGGCCCACGGGGCTGGACCCGCCTTCGGACGCTTTTCACCGTCTGCACCAATCTGAGCTTTAGAGGTATCGACCGCGCGGGCGACCTGTTGGCCGCCTATCATGGCATCAGCCAGCGCCCCGATGTGGATGCCGGAAAGATCGTCATGGGCGGGTGGAGCCACGGCGGCTGGTCATTGATGGAGCTTCTGGCGCTAGAGCCAAAGGCGGGCGCGCTAGGCCTGCTAGATATGGATCAGGCGGACCTGTCCAAACTGGCGGGGGTCTGGCTGGCCTATGCCTATATCGGTCCTCTGGCCCCCAACCGTCTGAAGCGCTGGCAACATCCGATGAAGGTGTTCGCCATGACCTGTAGCAAGGACCACCTGACGACCGTGCGCAACGCGGAAAAGGTCAATGACGCCATCCGCGCCAATGGCTCCACGGTGGAGCACTGGATCGGTCAGGGCACACACGCCTTTGACGAGCCGACCAGCAACGGGCCGATGAAACACAATCCGCAATCGACGCTGGAGGCGCTGGCAAAGTTCGACGGTTTCCTGCGCGTCATCGCCCATCCTGCCTGAGCGCAAGATACGGAGTGTTTGGCCAAGGCCGTGCCGCTAGCCTGAAAGCCCTTATTCGCTACAGTCCGCATCATGGCCTTCGTCAGAACCCAAAGCTCGCCGCCCAAACACACCGCAACCGTGCTTGAGGCCTGTCGTTTGATCGAGACTTCAGAGGTTCTGCCCACTCTGGAAGAAATGGCGCGCCATGCAGGGCTAAGCCCCTTTCATTTCCACCGTCAGTTCAAGGCCGTGACGGGCCTGACGCCCAAGGCCTATGCAGAGGCCCATCGCGCCAAATCCCTGCGTCAGGCGCTCGATAGCGGGTCATCGGTCACCGAGGCCATCTATGAGGCGGGCTTCAATGCCAGTAGCCGCTTTTACGAGAAGTCGAACGCCATACTGGGCATGACGCCCAACGCCTATCGCAAGGGCGGCGAGGGCCGGCAAATCCGCTTTGCCATCGGCCAGTGCTCGCTGGGTGCCATACTGGTGGCGGCGACCGATCGGGGCATTTGCTCTATCCTGTTGGGTGACGATGCCGAAGCCTTGGCGCGTGACCTTCAGGACCGTTTCCCCAATGCCCAGTTGATCGGCGCCGATTCGGCCTTCGAGGCTTGGGTGGCCAAGGTGGTCGGCTTTGTCGAACAGCCCGCGATCGGTCTGGACCTACCGCTGGATATTCAAGGCACGGCCTTCCAGCAGCGTGTTTGGCAGGCGCTTAGAGACATTCCGGCGGGTGAGGTCGCGACCTATGCCGAGGTCGCCGAATATATCGGAGACCCTAAGGCTGTGCGCGCAGTGGCCGGAGCCTGCGCCGCCAATAAGATTGCCATCGCTATTCCCTGTCATCGCGTGGTGCGGACAGATGGTGGACTGTCCGGCTACCGCTGGGGCGTCGAGCGCAAGCGCGCCATCCTGCTCAGCGAAGGCACTGCCGTCAGTTCGTGACAGGCACCAGAGTGCGCATATCCATCGGCGCACGGACACTGAAGCCCAGCCCTTGATAAAGGGCGATGGCGCGGCTGTTATGATCGTAGGAATGCAGGAACGCCATCTCGCCGCGCGCGATAATCGGCTCGATGACAGCGCGCATCGCCGCCGCCGCATAGCCACGGCCTTGGGCATCGGGGTGCACACAAACACCCGATACCTCGGTGAAGCCATCGGGCTTCATCCGCTCGCCCGCCATGGCCAGCAGGCGTCCGTTTTCCTTCACCCCGTAGAAGTCGCCGAGACGATGGGTGTTGGCAAAGAACGGCCCCGGCTCGGTCAGTAGCGCCAGTGCCAGCATCTGTTCGGCGTCCGCATCCGTCAGCTTTTCAATCGCGACAGCGCGCGTGGTTCCCGCCTTCAGTTCCGTCAGGGTCATCTGCAAAAGCACCGCCTGTTTCTCGACACGGAAGCCGAAAGGAACGGGCTGTTGCTCTGCCTCTACCGAGACCAGCTTGCCTTCAGGCACCGGCAAGCGCTGAACATCGGCGAGACCCGCCGACACATCTTCCAACGCAACGAACACGCCGTAACCCGTCTGCATACGCAAGGCCGCGCCTTCGCGCACAGCAAGATGTGACTGACGTGCCGAGGTCAGGGCGCTCAGCACCACGCGGTCAAGAGGATGGGCAGACATTGATACTGTTCAGGAGGCCTCGACCCGCACATCGGCACGCAGGGAGTTGGCGATGTAACAGGCATCATGGGAGCGATGGTGCAGGTCAGCCAGTTCGGCTGCGTCAGGCCCTTGCCCCTGCCAGACGATTTGCGGACGCAGGATGATCTGGATCAGGCTGATACGGCCACGATCATCCTTGCCCATGATGCCGACCGCCTGATCTTCATAGCGGTCAACACAGAAGCCGGCCTTGGCGGCAAAGCTGAGGAAGAAGAGCATGTGGCAACTGCTGGTCGCGGCCACCACTGCCTCTTCGGGGTCGACCGCGGACGGGTCGGAATAGGGTAGAGGAACCGATGACGGCGCAGACGAGGCCGCAACCTCGGCTCCGCCATCAAACTGCCAGAGGTGGCGACGGCTGTAGCGGTTATCGGTGAAGGTCTGGCCTTCGCGCGTCCACACAACTGTCGCCACATATTCCGACATGGTCAGCCCCTATTAGCCCTGCCAGAAGCCGACGATCTTCTTGACCTCATCGACGACCGGTTGGGCGACTTCGCGGGCCTGCGCTGCACCCTTGGCCAGAACGCGGTCGATCTCGGCCGTATCATTCAGAAGGCGACGCATACGCTCGGTAACCGGAGCCATGGATTCCACGGCCAGTTCCGACAGCTTCGGCTTGAAGGCACCGAAGCCCTGACCGCCGAACTCGGCCAGAACGGCCTCACGCGTCGTGCCCGACAGTGCGGCATAGATGGCCACGAGGTTCTTGGCCTCCGGGCGACCTTCCAGACCCTCGACGGTGTCAGGCAGCACGTCCATGTCGGACTTGGCCTTCTTGATCTTGTTGGCGATCGTGTCGGCATCGTCGGTCAGGTTGATGCGCGACAGGTCCGACGGGTCGGACTTGGACATCTTGGCCGAACCGTCACGAAGGCTCATGACGCGCGTGGCCGGACCTTGAATGAGCGGCTCCGGCTGCGGGAAGAAGTTCGGCACGCCGAAGTCATTGTTGAACTTCTGCGCGATGTCGCGGGTCAGCTCCAGATGCTGCTTCTGGTCTTCGCCGACCGGAACGCCGGTGGCCTTGTAGAGCAGGATG
>JAEZHG010000165.1 GCA_023436945.1 Pseudomonadota bacterium
GGGCACGCCCATGCCGGGCGTCGAGCTGCGGATCGTGGACAAGGATGGCACGGTTCTGCCCAGTGGTGAGATCGGAGAGATCCAGACGCGGTCCAGCTGCAACATGGTCGGCTACTGGAAGCGCGAGGATGCCACCCGCGAGGCCGTGACCGATGATGGCTGGTTCGCCACGGGCGATGCCGGGTATCTGGACGAGGACGGCTATCTCTATATCGCCGACCGCTTCAAGGACATGATCTGTTCGGGGGCGGAGAACGTCTATCCGAACGAGGTCGAGAACGCGATTTTCGGCCATCCGGCGGTACAGGAAGTGGCTGTGATCGGCGTGCCCGACGACAAGTGGGGCGAGGCGGTCAAGGCGGTCGTGGTGCTGAAACCCGGTCAGGCGGCGAATGAGGAAGAGATCATCGCCTATGCCCGCGAGCGTATCGGCGGCTTCAAACTGCCCAAGTCGGTAGATTTTATTCCGGCCCTGCCGCGCAATGCGACCGGCAAGGTTCTGCGGCGTGCTCTGCGCGATCCCTATTGGGCAGGGCGCGAGCGTCAGGTGAACTAGAGAGCCCCATGCAAGACACAACAGAAGAAGCCGCCTTCCGCGAGGAGGTGCGGGCGTGGCTGGCTGCGTCCCTGACGCCGGAACTGAAGGACGCCACAAGGCGTGCGACCAGCGTCTTTATCGAGGCACCGATCAGTCTGGCATGGCAAAAAATCGTGCATGAGAAGGGATGGGTCGCGCCATCGTGGCCGTCGCAATATGGCGGGCCGGGTTGGGACGAGCGCCGCCAGCATATCTTCAACACCGAATGTGTGAAGGCCGGTGCGCGGATGCTGGCCCCGATGGGGCTGAAGATGGTCGGGCCGTGCATCATGCGGTACGGCACGGACGCGCAGAAGGCTTTCTACCTGCCGCGTCTTCTGTCGGGCGAGGACTATTGGTGTCAGGGCTATTCGGAGCCGGGGGCGGGGTCGGACCTTGCCAGCCTGTCGCTGAAAGCCGTGCGTGATGGCGACGTCTATGTGCTGAACGGCTCCAAGATCTGGACCACCCATGCCCATTTTGCCAACCGCATGTTTGCGCTGGTGCGGACCAGTCGCGAGGGCAAGCCGCAGGCGGGGATTACCTTCCTGTTGCTGGATATGGACACGGCGGGGATCACGGTTGATCCCATCATCACATTGGCCGGAGATCACGAGCTCAATCAGGTCTTCTTCGAGGATGTGCGGGTGCCGGTGGCGAACCGTCTGGGCGATGAAAATGCCGGGTGGACGGTGGCTAAATACCTGCTGGAGTTTGAGCGGGCCAATCCGGTGGGCGCGGGACTGCGCGGCATGGTCGATGAGATCAGGCAGATGATGGCCGATGGCCCTGACGGTGATGGCGGTGTTCTGCTGGATCACCCTGAATGGCGCGAGGAACTGGGCCGTGCCGAGGCGCTGGTGGATGCGGTAGAGGCCGCCGAGGACAGGGTGCTGGCCGTCATTGCGCGCGGGGACAATCCCGGTGTCGCATCATCCATGCTGAAGGTGCGTGGCACCGAGGCGCAGCAGGCCCTGCAACGGCTGGCGGTGCGTGTGGCAGGGCCCTATGCCTGTATCTATGCACCCGAGGTGCAGCAGGCGGGCGTTGAGGCTCCGGTGTCCAGCATCGAGGTGTTGCTGGCCTCCGCGCGCTATATGAACGGGCGTGCGGCCTCGATTTACGGCGGTTCGAACGAGATACAGCGCGGGATCATCTCGCGTCAGGTGTTGGGGCTTTAGGCCGCGCGCCTAGTTGCCGAATAGGCTGGCCAGATGAACCATAGCCAGCATCAGTCCAACGCAGAATATGCCCAGCACGATGCTCAGGGCCACGGCGGTCACGGGCCTGAAACCGGCGTCTTTCAGCCCGCTGGTGAAGCTGAGGCCGAAAATGAAAATGGACGCCGCGAAGATGGCGATCGGGTTCATGCCTCTGACTGGAATAACGTCAATACTGGCGGCGAAGCCGATCACCAGCAGTGCGATGGACGCTGCCGTCAGTCCGCCATGAAAGGGTGAAGCGTTAGGATTATCCATACGCATGTCGTCCCGCTAACAATCGATCCGTAGGATTGGTCGCACGTTTGCCGGATGGTCGCAAATCGGGTGGACAGCGCGGGATGGAGAGTTAGGCCGCCGAGGGTTGGGCGCTGTGGTGGTGGGTGTCGCCCAGTTCGTGCTGGATCATGAGGGTGCGCTTGAAGGCGTGGCTGACGTCCAGTTCGTCTGTCAGACCAATGGCACCGTGAAGTTGAACTGCGCCGGTGCCGACAGTTTCGCAGGCACGATCGATGGTGAGCTTGGCGCTGGAGATGGCGCGGGCGCAAAGGGCGGGATCTGGTCCCTCAAGTGCTTCCAGCGTTGCGGGCAGGATGGCTTCGGCCTCTTCGAGGGCCATGGCCATATCGGCGAGGCGGAACTGAAGGGCCTGAAACGCGCCGATGGGCAGGCCGAACTGTTTGCGCTGGCGCACATAGTCGTGGGTGGCGTGGGTCAGGCGACGCATCACGCCAACAGCTTCGGCACACAGGCCAAAGGTGGCCTCGTGCAGGGCGCGGGTGATGATGGATGCAGCGTCAGTATCGGAGTGGATGCGGGTAGCGGGGACGCTATCCAGATAGACCTCTGCGGCGCGCGGGCCGTCGTGAAGCTTGAGGGTGTCGAGGCGAAGGCCCGATGCATTGGCATCAACGATGAACAGGCCGATGCCGTCAGGCGTCTGGGCTGAAACAATAAGGGCGCTGGCCCATGGGGCGGCGCGCACAACGCGCTTTTGGCCAATCAAGGTCCAGCCCTGTGAGCCTTGGCTTGCGCGGGTTTTGACGGCCAGCGGGTTGTAGCGGCTGTGGGGCTCATAAAGGGCGGGGGCGACGATCTGGCCTTCGAGGGTTTGTGCCAGTAGGTTTGCGGCCTCATCGCCGCCGTTACGCAGCAGAGCAGCGCCCAGAATGGAGCTTTCGAGATAAGGGGTCAGGGCAAGGTTTTCGCCCAGTATCTCGGCAATACGGCCCTGTGCGGTCAGTCCGAGGCCAAGGCCGCCGTATTCTTCGATTTCGGCAGCGGCCAGAAGGCCAAGCTCTGCGGCAAGGTCCTGCCACAGCTTTGGCAGCCATCCGGCTTGGCTTTCAATAGCGGCGCGGCGGGCGTTGAAGTCCCAGTTGTCGCGCAGATAGGCGGACAGGCTGTCTGACAGGAGATCGAGCGACTGTTGGAACTCAGGATCGTGACGCGACACAAGAACCTCCCTTGACCGGAGCCTTTCGGCTATCTTAGTTATTTAATCGCATAAATAATAACTTCTCAAGCGAGAAGATGAGGGATACGCCATGCTGGATATTAGCCGCCGCACCGCCTTTGACGAGCAACACAATATGTTCCGCGAGAGCGTGCGGAAGTTTTTCGAAACCGAGGCTGCGCCGCATCTCGATCGCTGGGAACATGAGGGGCTGGTAGAGCCTGAGTTCTGGCTGAAGGCAGGTGAAGCGGGTCTGTTATGCCCGACTGTGCCGGAGGAATACGGCGGTCTGGGTCTCGACTTCCGCTTCAATGCGGTGGTGGCCGAGGAGATGGCCTATGCCATGGTGCCTGCGGGCTTCACCCTGCAGTCGGACATTATCGTCGATTACATCCTCAACTATGGCACCGAAGAGCAGAAGCAGAAGTATCTGCCGCGCATGGTCACGGGCGAGCTGATTACCGCCATCGCCATGACGGAACCGGGTGCGGGCTCCGACCTTCAAGGCGTGCGGACGACCGCAATCAAGGATGGCGACGAATACGTCATCAACGGCTCCAAGACCTATATTACCAACGGCCAGACGGCGGATCTGATCATCGTGGTGGCCAAAACCAATCCGGCAGAAGGAGCCAAAGGTATCAGCCTGATCTTTGTGGAATCCGATGCCGCGGGCTTCTCGCGCGGGCGCAACCTCGACAAGATCGGTCTGCACGGCGGCGATACGTCGGAGCTGTTCTTCAGTGATGTGCGGGTGAAGGCTGATGCCCTTCTGGGTCAGGAGGGTCACGGCTTCTATTATCTGATGGGGCAGTTGGCTCAGGAGCGTCTCTCGATTGCGATCTCGGCGCAGGCTGCGGCGCAAAAGGCGCTCGATCTGGCTGTGACCTATGCCAAGGAGCGTGTGGCGTTCGGCAAGCCGATCATCACCATGCAGACCATGCGTCATAATCTGGCAGAGATGGCGGCCAAGGTGCAGGTGGGGTGGGCGCACCTCGACTGGTGCCTGCAACGCCATGTGGCCCATGAACTCACGCCTGTGGAAGCCTCGGCGGCCAAGCTGTTCCACACCGACCTGCAATGGGAGATGGTGGATCGCGGCCTGCAGGTGCATGGCGGGGCGGGCTATATGAACGAGTTTCCGATTGCCCGTCTGTGGCGCGACAGCCGCGTCACCCGCATCTTTGGCGGCACTAACGAGGTGATGAAGGAAGTCATCGGGCGGGGGTTGTAGCCTGAGTGGGTCGGGAGGTTCTGAAGGGCTGACGATCGCGGGCTACTTTAAATGCTTGCCCTGGTTCGGGCCGGGGGCGGCTAGACGGTTCTCCATATGACAAACCCCGCGCAGTCTGGCTGTGCGGGGTTTGTCGATTGGTTGATGAGGGACTTAGTCCGCCTGATAGGCACCCAGCAGTTCGGGACGGGTGGTCAGCAGGTTTTGGCATTGGGCGCGGAGCTCGGCCTTGGCCTCTTCGCTCGGTTCGCCCGGATGCTTGGCTTCAAGCTCGGCCATATAGGCCTTGTAGGCTTCCTCGCCTGCATTATCGATTACATTGCGGTCGACTTGCAGCGCTTCGGCGCGGGTGAACAGGCTCTCGATCGTGGTGGTGATGTAGTCACCTTTCGCCGTACCAACCTCAAGGACTTCGCAAATCTGGACATCGACCATGTCGCGGCCCAGTTGCGCGGCATCTGCGAGTAGAGCATCGGCGGGGCTTTGCGAGAGTGCCAGAGCGGCCAGTAGAGAAGCGATCATGCGGGGAATGCCTTTGAACAGCGTCAGGTGTGTTATCCACCTAACGATGTTTCGATCATGCTGTCACTCTCAAGGATATAAAGAGAGCTGAACGGTCTGTAGTGTAAGCATGCCGTCGGCGCATACAGATCGCCTATGCGGCGGGCGTCAGGCCTTGCGTGACCGTTTGGTACAGGTGATCCACATAGCGGCGCTTGAGGTCCTGCGTGACTTCCTCAACGCCGAACACGTGATCCAGCGTCGCGCGGCCAAAGAACAGATAGTCGCACGCCCCGACCAGATGGAAATAGAACAGCAGCGGGTCGGTCTGGCGGAAGAGACCGGCTTCATACCCTTCGCGCAGGATGGCGGTCTGGGCCTCGACCAGAGGGCGGGCGAACTCTTCGGCGATGATCTTGCCGTACTCCTGACCGGCGTCGGTAAGCAGATAGTGCATCAGCCGGTTCACATAGGGGTATTTGAAATAGGTGTTCACCACACCGTTGATGTGGATGCGCAGCTTTTCATTGGGGGCCATGGCCGCGTGGGTCAGCGGCTCGAGTTCGGCCATGCGCGGGCCAAGAACCTTGCGTAGCAGTTCGACAAGCAGGCCGTTCTTGGAGCCGAAATAGTATTTCACCAGAGCGGAGTTCAGACCGGAGCGCTCGGCAATCTCGGCCAGAGAGATGTCGATCGAGCGTTGCTCGGTCATCAGTTCGCCGGTGGCATCCAGAAGCTGGTCCCGCGCCGAGGGGGTGTCGGCAGCCATATTCTTGCGCGAAGGACGGGCCAAGCAAAGCTCCTTGGAATGCACGGCAGGGCGGATTGCAGAATCGCAGTTACCGCAAGCTTCTAGCGCAAAATGCCCGCGAAAACTAATCGCTCAGCTAAGCTTTGGCCCTAGGGAAGCGGGGCGCTGCCCATACGGGTCTGTGCGGCCTTGCTGACGGCGGCGAATGCAGCGTGCATCCAGTATTCCGCATCATCCAGACGGGCTTCGGCGCGGCGCTGCATACCGCGACGGCGGCGAAGGGCAGCATTGTCCAGTAGGCGGGCGTGCAGGGCGCGTGGTGTCAGATTGACGATCGGGGGAGCTCCGGGGACAGCAACGGCATCAGGGCCGGTGGGCTCCACCGCCGGACGGGCGATGGCGATAAACATAAGAATTTCTGGCTCTTACTGAGGTGAGCCGATTTCTTCGGCAAGGAAACCGTCCACAAAGGCTGTGGATAAGTCTGTGTAGAGACGAATATCGTTCATTTTCCGGCGCTTAAGGGCGCATTCCTGACTCACTGGTAAATAAAACCTTAACCGTAGCGAGCAGGCTGGATGACGCGGTTTTCGGTCGCAAAATTGCGCAAGGCGTCCTATGTAAAAGGCTTGCAACAAGAGGCTGGCCTTGCGCTTTGACGAACGCTTCATCGAGGAGCTGAAGGCTCGCCTTCGCCCGTCCGACGTGATCGGGCGGTCGGTGAAGCTCAAGCGTCAGGGGCGCGAGTTCGTCGGGCTGTCGCCTTTCGCCAAGGAAAAATCGCCCAGCTTCTTCGTCAATGACGACAAGGGCTTCTTCCACGACTTCTCGTCGGGCAAGCATGGCGACATCATCAGCTTCCTTCAAGAAACCGAGCGGCTGAGCTTTGTTGAGGCCGTGTCGCGGCTGGCGGCAGAGGCGGGGATGCAGATGCCGGCCGAAGACCCGCAGGCTGCCGAGCGTGAACAGAAGCGTGCAGGCCTGTCGGACTGGATGGACTGGGCGCAGAAGTGGTTTGCCGCCAATCTGCGTCGTCAGGTCGGGGCCAATACGCGCCAGTATCTGGAAAAACGCGGCCTGCCCGAAGTCCAGTGGGATCGCTTTGGTCTCGGCTATGCGCCCAATGTCCGCGAGGGGCTGAAGAATGCCCTGATCCAGCGCGGGGCCAAGCCGGGTGAGCTGGTCGAGGCGGGGCTGTTGATTTCGCCGGAAGGTGGCGGTCAGCCCTATGACCGTTTCCGCGACCGTTTGATGTTCCCGATCCATGATGCGCGGGGGCGTATTGTGTCGTTTGGCGGTCGGGCGATGAACCCCGACGACCGCGCCAAATATCTGAACGGTCCCGAAAGCCCGCTCTTCCACAAGGGCGCGACGCTCTATGGTCTGCCCGAAGCGCGGCGTATTCTGGGGGCCGAGAAGAAGGGCGAGCAGGGGATCATCGTCGTCGAAGGCTATATGGACGTGATCGCCTGTCAGCGGGCGGGGCTTCCGGCGGTGGCACCGATGGGTACGGCCCTGACGGAAGAGCAGATGGAGCGCCTGTGGCGCGTCCCCTCCGAGCCTGTGCTTTGC
>JAEZHG010000187.1 GCA_023436945.1 Pseudomonadota bacterium
CGGCGCAGTACAGGGAAGGGCCACCGTTCGGGTCCGGCAGGGTGCCCGGAACCACGACCGAATAGGCCGGAACCTCGCCGCGGAAGACTTCGCCTGTGGCGCGGTCGACGATCTTGGTCGAGGCCGACAGGTAAACGCCCATGGCCAGAACGGCGCCTTCGCGCACGATCACACCTTCAGCGACTTCGGCGCGGGCACCGATGAAGCAGCCGTCTTCGATGATGGTCGGGTTGGCTTGCAGCGGTTCGAGCACACCGCCGATGCCAGCACCGCCCGAAAGGTGGACGTTTTTGCCGATCTGGGCGCACGAACCGACGGTGGCCCAGGTGTCGACCATCGTGCCTTCACCGACAAAGGCGCCGATGTTGACGAAGGACGGCATCAGCACGACCGACTTGGCGATGTGTGCGCCGTGACGGACGATGGCACCCGGCACCGAGCGGAAGCCCGCGTTCTGGTAGTCGGTGGTGGTCCAGTCGCCGAACTTGTTGGCAACCTTGTCGAAGAACGGGCCCATGCCCGGAGCCGGGCTGTTCATGCTGCGGTCGCCCGTGCGCATGATGATGTTGTCGTTCAGGCGGAAGCCCAGCAGGACGGCCTTCTTCAGCCACTGGTGGGTGGTCCAGACACCATCTTCGCCACGGGTGGCGACGCGGGCTTCACCGGAATCCAGCAGTGCCAGGGCGGTCTCGACGGCTTCGCGCACTTCGCCTTGGGTCGCGGCGTTGATGTCGGCGCGGGCTTCCCAAGCGGCTTCGATGACGCTTTCGAGCTTGGTCAGGTTGGACATTATAGATCTCCATCAAGAATGGCGGTGGTCAGGAAGGGCGGCAGGGAGGCCGCCCGATAATCGATAAAGTCGCCCTCGGCGCTGAAGGCCTTGGGGCCGAAAAGTACGGGGGTCATGCCAATAGCCTTGGCCGGAGCCAGATTTTGCGGCGTGTCTTCAAAGAAGCAGGCAGTCGTCGGGTCGATCCCGAACATGGCCAGCATCTTCTGGAAGGTGCGCGGATCAGGCTTGGGGATCAGGTCGGCGTCTTCTAGCGCGAATACGCCGTCAAACAGATCGTTGATGCCCAGTTTCTTCAACACGCGGTGAGCGTGGACGCTCGAGCCATTGGTGAAGATCACGCGGCGACCCTGAAGACGCTCAAGGCCCATACGCAGGGCTTGATCCGGTTCCAGAACATCCAGCGGCACATCATGCACTTCGGCAAGGAAGTGGTGCGGATCAATCTGATAGCGGGTCATTAGACCGGCCAGCGAGGTGCCATAGTCATGCAGGAAGGATTTCTGCATCACCAGCGCCTCGTCGGCAGGCAGGCCCGAGGTGCGCACCACATAGTCGTTGATGCGCTTTTCCACGAGGCCCATGAACTGGCTCTCGACCGGATAGAGGGTGTTGTCGAGGTCGAATACCCACGACTTTACACCCTTCAGATCGGCAGCAATGTCGGTCGGAAGGTTGGGGGCCTCTTCCGTCGGCATTTCAATGCTCACTTCGCAGTCACCAGTGTACCGGCACCGTTTTCGGTGAACAGCTCGACCAGCATGGCGTGCGGACGGCGGCCGTCCAGAATGACCACAGCCTCGACGCCCGCACGGACAGCCGCCATGGCGGTTTCCAATTTCGGGATCATGCCGCCGGTGGCGACGCCCGTGTCGATGAGGTTCTGTGCTTCTTCGAGGCTCATCTGGCGGATGATCTCGCCGTCAGCACCCTTCACGCCCGGAACGTCCGTCAGCAGCAGCATACGCTTGGCGTTCAGCGAACCGGCGATAGCGCCAGCCACCGTGTCGGCATTGACGTTATAGGTCATGCCGTCTTCAGCCACGCCGATCGGCGCGATAACCGGAACCCAGTCCTCGGTTTCCGACGCGATCAGGCCCTTGATCAGTTTCGGATCAACCTTGGTCGGTTCGCCGACAAAGCCCAGATCGACCTCGTGCTCGATCATGCTATCAGGGTCGCGCTTGGTGCGGCGGGTCTTTTCGACCGTCAGCAGACCGGCGTCCTTGCCCGACAGACCCACGCCACGCACGTCGGCTTCCTTGCCGGCGACCGTGATCCAGTGGGCGATCTCTTTGTTCACGGCACCGGACAGCACCATCTCGGCCACAGCCATGGTGTCCTTGTCGGTAACGCGCAGGCCGTCGACGAAGCTGGACTTCACGCCCGCCTTGTCGAGCATGGCGCTGATTTGCGGGCCGCCGCCGTGGACGACCACGGGGTTTACGCCCATCAGCTTCAGCAGCACCACGTCAGCGGCGAACTGCTTTGCCACGGCGCTTTCGCCCATAGCGTGGCCGCCATATTTGATGACCACAGTCTCCCGGTCATAGACCTGGATAAAAGGCAGGGCCTCGGCGAGCGTTTTCGCCGTTTCCCAGCTGCGTTCTTCGGATTGCCGATCAACTTCGTTCATTTCGCGCGAATAGCCCTAATGGCCGCTCAAGTCACGATCAAACCGACCTATGCAACCGCTTTTGAGGTGCGAAAGTCTGAGGGCGGAATAATCATAAGAAGCTCGCATTGCGAAGTTCAGTAAATGGGTTGAATGTCGCTTAGCAGTATGCTGTTTTCTCAAAAGGAGTGGCGCTGGAAATGTCATTAAATTCCAGTGTTTTGTAGGGAACCTACCTATTTTTGAGGACGTTTTGGCTCTTTATCCTGTAATCATGTGTGGCGGCTCTGGGACACGTCTGTGGCCCGCGTCGCGTCCGTCACGACCAAAACAATTTATACCGCTCAGCGGAAACCGCTCTCTTTTCCAAGAGACTGTTTTGCGCGTTCTTCCTCTTGTCGCTGATGGCGGGAAGATCATCGTGGTGGGCGGAATGGTCCACCGCTCGCTCATCGTCGAGCAGTTGGAAGCGCTAGGC
>JAEZHG010000212.1 GCA_023436945.1 Pseudomonadota bacterium
AGGTCAAAGCCGGCGTCGCTGGTAAGCGCCACCGCCTGATCAGCCACAACTCGAAGTACATCCGCCAAAACCGCGGCACTTCGGTCATGGCTGACGCCGACGCCAAGAAGATCAAGAGCCACATGCCGTACGCCTAAGGCGCGGCTGTCCTTTCTTCCAAGCATCTGAATTTGAATTGATGTCTCTGAAGCAGCGAGGCCCCGCGGGCCAAGCGTTAGAGACACCCATAAGGGTTTAACAACATGGCTCGCGTTACCCGGGGCGTTACGTCCCACGCCAAGCACAAGAAGGTCCTGAAGCAAGCCAAGGGCTTCTACGGCCGTCGCAAGAATACCATCCGTACCGCCAAGGCTGCCGTTGACCGTGCTGGTCAGTACGCCTACCGCGACCGTCGCAACAAGAAGCGCAACTTCCGCGCTCTGTGGATCCAGCGCATCAACGCTGCAGCCCGCGCTGAAGGCTTCACCTACTCGCAGTTCGTGCACGGCCTGGACAAGGCTGGCATCGTTCTGGACCGTAAGGTTCTGGCTGCGATCGCTGCTGACGAAGCTGGCTTCAAGGCTATCGCCGAGAAGGTCCGCGCCGCTCTCGCCTAAGAGACGGTTCGATCCGGTTTAAAAGCGCCCGCTTCGGACTCCGAGGCGGGCGTTTTTCTGTTCTGGGACCTGCGCCCTCTGCTAAGAGGGTGACGAACGGGCCGCGGCCCGATAAAGCACAGCGCAAATGACTGATCTCGTCCAACTCGAAACCGAAATCACCCAAGCCATCGGCGCGGCAGAGACTGTCGCCGCCCTTGAAGAGGTTCGCGTCAGCAGCCTCGGCAAGTCCGGCTCGATCTCCCTGCTGCTCAAAGGCATGGGCCAACTCAGCCCCGACGAGCGCCGCGAGCGCGGTCCGGTGCTGAACGGCCTGCGCGACCGTGTGACCACGGCGCTGAACGCCAAGAAGGCTGAACTTGAAGCGGCAGAACTTAATGCCCGCCTGCTGGCCGAGCGCGTTGACCTGACCCTGCCGTCGCGCACCCGTCGCAAGGGTGGCGTCCACCCGACCATGCAGGTCATGGACGAGATGATCGCCATATTCGCCGAGATGGGCTTTGCCGTCGCCGAAGGCCCGGACATCGAGGACGACTTCCACAATTTCACCGCGCTGAACTTCCCGCCGAAGCACCCCGCGCGCGAGATGCACGACACCTTCTTCCTGAAGCCGGATGCCGAGACGGGCGAGCGCAAGGTTCTGCGCACCCACACCTCGCCGGTTCAGGTGCGCACGATGATGTCGCAAAAGCCGCCGATCCGTATCATCGCGCCGGGCCGCACCTTCCGTAAGGATTCTGACGCGACCCACACCCCGATGTTCCACCAGATCGAAGGTCTGGTCATCGACCGCGACATCAACATGGGTCACCTGAAGACGACGCTTGAAACCTTCATGGCGCGCTTCTTCGAGCTGGACGATGTGCAGGCCCGCTTCCGCCCGCACCACTTCCCGTTCACCGAGCCTTCGGCGGAAATGGACATCCGCTGCGACCGGTCGGGTGGCAAGCTGGTGCTGAACACGGGCGAGGACTGGCTGGAAATCCTCGGCTGCGGCATGGTTCACCCGAACGTGCTGACCGCCTGCGGTCTTGATCCGAACGAGTATCAGGGCTTCGCCTTCGGTATGGGCGTGGATCGTCTGGCGATGCTGAAATACGGCGTGCCGGCCCTGCGTCCGATGTTCGACGCCGATACGCGCTGGCTGGCCCACTACGGCTTCTCGGCCTTCCAGGCCCCCAATCCGGCTTCGGGCCTGAGCTGAGGAGCGTATCGATGACTGACATCATGTCCGAAGACTATGGCCGCGCCATCGTCGAGCGCACCAGCTACGAGAACGAAGCTGTCTGGCTTCCGCTTCTGGCCGTCCACCACCTGAATGCCGGACAGGGCATCATCAAGGGCAAGACCTTCACCAACTGCGTGATAGAAGGTCCGGGCCTGATCGTTCCTGTGCGCGGAGTGGCCTTCGACGGCTGCAATCTGGGTGCCGTCAAGGACCCGTCCTCGCTGTTCTACGAACCCAAGGGCCCGATGCTGGCCGGTGCTGTAGGCTTCGAGGATTGCCGCTTTATCAACTGCCGCTTCTCGCAAGTTGGCTTCACCGGAAATCCGGACTTCATTTCGACCATGCTGGCCCAGATGACGGCCGCTCGCGAGGCTGCGTAAGATCATGACCGACAACACCGACATCGTCATTCCCGCCATCGGTGCAGGCCCGAACTTTGAAGGCCTGAACATCTTCCTGCCGGCTCTGGCCATCGAGGCCGCCCGTCGTGGCGAGGCCGTGATCGAGGGCAAGACCTTCACCAACTGCATGATCGAAGGTCCGGCTGTTCTACTGCCGCTGGGTGCCTGCAACTTCGACGGCTGCAACATGGGCGACGCCCAAGGCGACATCCGTAACCTGCTGCTGCAACCGCTTGGCCCGCAGAAGGTCACCGGCACCGTAGCCTTCAAGGACTGCCAGTTCATCAACTGCCAGTTCATCCGCGTCGGCTTTACCGGTACGCCGGACTTCCTCGCTCAGGTCCAGCAGGTCCTGACCGGAGGCGTGCAATGAAGTTCACGCTTTCCTGGCTGAAGGATCACCTCGAGACCGAAGCCACTGTCGATGCCGTCGCCGAAGCCATGACCATGGCCGGCCTCGAAGTCGAAGAGGTTCAGGACCCCGTTTCGAAACTGGCCCCGTTCAGCGTCGCCAAGATCGTCTCGGCCGAGCGCCATCCGAACGCTGACCGTCTGCAAGTCTGTCAGGTCGATACCGTCGATGGCCGCAAGGAAATCGTCTGCGGTGCGCCGAACGCCCGTCCGGGCCTGACCACCATCTACGCCCCGATCGGTGCCTATGTGCCGGGTCTGGACGTGACGCTGGTTGAAAAGCCGGTGCGCGGTATCGTCTCCAACGGCATGCTGTGCTCGGGCGGCGAACTGCAACTGCCGGATGAAAATGACGGCATTCTGGAACTGTCGGACGATCTGGCTGTCGGTACGACCGCTGCCGAGGTTTTCGGTCTTGAGCCGGTCATCGATTTCGAAGTCACTCCGAACCGTCCTGACTGGCTGGGCGTTGCTGGCATTGCCCGCGATCTGGCTGCTGCGGGCCTTGGCACGCTCAAGACCCCTACCATCGCTCCAGTGGCCGGTAAGGGCGCATCGAGCATCTCCGTACGTATCGACGCGCCGGAACTGTGCCCGACCTTTGCTGGCCGCGTGATCCGTGGCGTGAAGAACGGCCCGTCGCCGAAGTGGCTGCAACAGCGCCTGACGGCTATCGGCCTGCGCCCGATCAATGCGCTGGTGGATATCACTAACCTGATCTCCTACGACCGCGCTCGTCCGCTGCACGTCTATGACATCTCCAAGCTGGAAGGCTCGGAAATCGTAGTGCGCGCTGGCCAAGAGGGTGATGCCCTGCTGGCGCTGGACGGCAAGGAATACGCCCCGCAAGCCGCTGACTGCGTGATCGCAGACAACGGCGGCGCACGCGCCATCGGCCTTGGTGGTGTGATGGGCGGCGAGAGCACCGGCTGCTCGGACGAGACGGTGGACGTCTTCGTCGAGAGCGCATGGTTCGAGCCGATCGTGATCGCCCAGACGGGCCGCTCGCTCGGCATCAACTCTGACGCCCAGTACCGTTTTGCCCGTGGCGTTGATACGCACTCGGTCGTTCCGGGTCTGGAACTGGCAACCCAACTGATCCTCGACCTGTGCGGCGGCGAAGCCTCCGACATCGTGGTTGCGGGCGAAGCGCCTGCCGCTCCGCAAGGCTTCGCTTTCGATCCGTCGTTCGTGAAGCGTCTGTCGGGCATGGACCTGACCGAGGACCGCATTGCCGAAATCCTGACCGCTCTCGATTTCAAGGTCGAGCGTGGCACCACCTGGACCGTCACCCCGCCGACCGCGCGTCGTGACGCCCATGGCCCTGCCGATCTGGTGGAAGAGGTTGCCCGCATCGAAGGCTTTTCCTCGCTGCCGTCGACCCCGCTTCCGTTCGTCGCGCCTCCGGCTGGCGGCATTCTCAGCGCGCGTCAGTCGCGCGTACGCACCGCACGCCGCGCTCTGGCGTCGATGGGCTATGCAGAGGCTGTCACCTGGTCCTTCACCAAACAGTCGAAAGCCAAGATGTTCGGCGGCGGTGATGACAAGCTGGTGCTGGAAAACCCGATTGCGTCGGATCTCGACTGCATGCGTCCGTCGGCCCTGCCGAACCTGATCGAAGCGGCGGCCCGCAATGCCGCACGCGGTCACGCCGACGCAGCCCTGTTCGAAATCGGCCCGATTTATCTCGGCGATGGTCCGAAGGATCAACGCACCACCATTACCGGTCTGGTTGCTCCGCACGCGGCGCGCGACTGGCAAGGCAATGGCGATGATGCCCTGTTCACCCTCAAGGGTGATCTGTTTGAACTGCTGGAACTGATCGGCGCGCCGGTCGGTTCGCTGCAACTGGTTCAGGGTCAAAACCGCGAGTGGTGGCACCCGGGTCGTTCGGCCCGTCTGCAATTGGGACCGAAGAACATCATCGTCGAGTTCGGCGCTTTGCACCCGTCGGTGCTGAAGACGCTGGATGCCGATGGTCCGATGCTGGCCTTCGAAATCATCCTCGACAACGTGCCGGAGCCTAAAGGCCAGAAAAGTGGAAATGGGGGTGGCAAGGCCCGTGGCGCTGCCAACCTGTCGAACCTGATGCCGCTGTCGCGTGACTTTGCCTTCGTCCTCGATGAAGCCAAGGCCGTGGGCGATCTGGTTAAGGCCGTCGCCGGTGCGGACAAGGCCCTGATCACCGATGTGCGCGTCTTTGACGTCTATCGCGGCAAGGGCGTGCCGGAAGGCCAGAAGTCGATTGCTCTCGAGGTCGAGTTGCAACCGCGCGAGGCCACCCTCACCGACGCCGAGATCGAGGCCTTGACGGCCAAGGTCGTGGCCGCTGCCGGTAAGACCGGCGCGGTGCTGCGGAGCTAAACATGGCCGAGAAAAAACCGTGGGCCGAGGTTGCGTTCGAGCGTAACCTCTTCCGTGCGCGCTGGCTGATGGCCCCGTTCTATCTGGGTCTGGTGCTGGCGCTGATCATGCTGCTTTCGGTGTTTGTGCAGGAAGTGGCCTACTACCTGCCCAAGGCCTTTGTGTTCGGCGAGGGCCGCATGACCTCCGATCAAGTCATTCTGGCGCTGCTGACGATGGTGGATCTGTCGCTGGCGGGTAATCTGCTGCTGATCGTCCTCTATTCGGGCTACGAGAACTTTGTCTCCAAGCTCGATCTGGACGAGAACCACGTGGACCGTCCGCCGTGGATGGGCACAGTGGACTTCTCCGGCCTGAAGATGAAGCTGATCGCCTCCATCGTGGCGATCTCGGCCATCTATCTGCTGAAGTCGTTCATGAACATCGGCAAGGAAGGCTATGTCGTCGACCAGGCCGCCATGCTGTGGGGCGTGCTGATCCACCTGACGTTTGTCAGCTCCGGTGTGCTGCTGGCCTTCATGGACTGGATCGCCTCCAAGACCGACAAACACTAAGGTCACAACAGTTTGAAAAGGGCCGGAGACAGTGTCTCCGGCCTTTTTTGCATCCAAGGGGCCGTGTTTTGTGTCGTTGCAATGTTTGGTTAACCATCAGGCCCCAAG
>JAEZHG010000274.1 GCA_023436945.1 Pseudomonadota bacterium
CATTGCCTCTGGTTCGTTCCGTACCATGGGCTTGATTATCGCCCCCTGCTCGGTGCGAACCATGAGCGAGATTGCGACGGGCGTCACCTCGACCTTGCTTACGCGCGCCGCCGATGTGGCCCTGAAAGAGCGTCGCACGCTGGTGTTGATGGTGCGCGAGACGCCACTTCATCTGGGTCATCTGCGGACCATGACGGCACTGGCCGAAATGGGAGCTGTCATAGCCCCACCCCTGCCCGCCATGTATGCCCGCCCCGAAAGCGTCGAGCAGATCGTGGACCAGTCGGTCGGTCGCGCGCTGGACCTGTTCGGTCTGGACTGGTCCGCCGTGCGCCGCTGGGAAGGCCTGAAGGGCGCAGGCGAATGAGCCTGTGGGACTGGGCGCTGAAGGCCTATCAGCGAGAGGGCGTTTCGGAAGCCTGCCTCGCGCTTCAGGATTTCCATGAGCAGAACGTCTGCCTGCTTCTATGGGGGGCGTGGTGCGCCGAGACGGGCCGTGCGCCTGACGAGGAAACGCTTGAAGCCGCCGCCGACACCGCCCGCGCATGGGAGAACACCACGGTTGCCCCCTTACGCGCCATCCGGCGCACACTGAAATCGCCTGTGCCCGATTTGGATACCGAGGCGCGCCTTTCGGTTCGCGACCAGATCAAGGCGCTGGAACTGAAGGCCGAGCGGCATCTGCTGCAACAGCTTGAGGAACTGGCCCCGCCCGCCTCGGGCAAAACCCGTCCTGTAGTCGATGGCATGGCCGATGCGGCGCGTTTGTGGGCGCGGGTCATTCCCCGCCCCGCGCTCAAGACACTCGCTGAACGCCTTTCCGCTTAGGGAAGCCTCGGCTATAACCCTATGGCGTGTGGGGACCAGTAATGAACGATCACGAACCGCTTCAGTCCGAAGAAGAAATTGCTCTGCTCAAGCGGCTTGCCGAACTGCAACAGGAGCACATGGACCTCGACGCCTCGATCGAGGCGCTGGCCTTGATGCCGCAGCCGGACCAGTTGATGATCGCCCGTCTGAAGCGCAAGAAGCTGGTACTGAAAGAAGAGATAGTAAAAATCCGCGATCAGGTCCTTCCGGACATCATCGCCTGAAGTCCCTGCCGCCTAGAGCGGCAGCACCGACGTATCCTTGACCTCTTCCATCACCGCATAGGTGCGGGTTTCGCGCACGCCCGGCATGACCACCAGCGTGTCGGCGAGGAAGGCGCGGTAAGCGGCCATGTCTTTCATGCGCACCTTGACCAGATAGTCGAAGCCACCGGCCACCATGTGGCACTCAAGCACCTCCGGCGAACGACGAATGCGGGCGGCGAACTGGTCGAAGATGTCCGAGGTGGTGCGGTCCAGCAGAACCTCGATGAAGATCAGCAGCTCGCGCTCGGCATATTTCGGATCGATCAGGGCCGTATAGCCAAGGATCACGCCACGTTCGCGCAGACGACGCACGCGCTCGAAGCACGAGGATGCGGACATATTGCACGCCGCAGCCAGATCCTGATTGGTGATGCGTCCGTCCTGCTGCAACACACGCAAGATACGGCGGTCTGCATCATCAAGCCTGTAATCCGGCGTCGTCATTCCAATTCCCACTCCACCACTATCATTCGTTTCAGTTGAGCCGACGATAGCGGGCTTGTCCATCCGGCCAAGCCTGTGGCGAAGTCATAAAATCGAATTCTGTGCGGTTAAGGGCCAATCGTAGCGAAAGAACAACGGTTCCTGCCGCGATTTTTGCGCCCTTTATCGCTCGACGCGACGGTGAGCCTTGCGCAGCCACATGGAGGCATCGGCTTCGGCCAGCCACGCCTCGGGGTCCTTGTGGTCCCCCATCATCCGCACGCCGATAGAGGCCGACAGTGGATAGGGTTGCCCCTGCCAGACAAACGGATCGGTCTTGAGGTTCTCGGACAGGATACGGGCCTTCTCCTTGCCCGCTTCGAGGTCTGCATTCATCAGCAGCACCGCAAACTCGTCACCGCCCATGCGGCCGATGGCGTCGGATTCGCGCACGTGGTGGATCAGCTTTTCCGCCAGATAGATCAGCGCAGCATCGCCCGCCGGATGGCCCAGCGTGTCGTTCAGCGTCTTGAACCCGTCCAGATCGAGATAGAGCATCACCGTATCCACGGCATAGCGACGGCAATAGGCCATGCGCTGTTGGGCATTGGTGATGAAACCACGGCGGTTGAATACAGGCGTCAGCACATCGTGGTCGGCCAGAGCCTCGGCGCGCTCGGCACGAAGCTTCAACGCCGCGACTTCGGCACGCAGGGCATCGATTTCGTCCTGCATCGCTTTCTGTGACAGGCTTGCCTGCAGCATCACAATATTCTCACCCCGAGTGCCAATATGGTTACTTAAGCCCTAACAGATAACAAGAGTCTAATGACCTCGGTTGCGGACGCAACTCACCTGCTATAAGCGGCCCCTTTAAGATTAGGGGAGCCACCGAAATGACCGCCTCCACCCCGCCCGTTGCCATTATTATGGGCAGCCGCTCCGATTGGCCAACGATGAAGCTGGCCGCCGACAAGCTGGATCAGCTTGGCGTCGCTTGGGAGGCGAAGGTCGTCAGTGCACACCGCACGCCCCAGCGTCTTTTCGATTTCGCCACCACGGCAAAGGACAAGGGCTTCAAGGTCATTATCGCCGGTGCCGGTGGCGCAGCCCACCTTCCGGGCATGGCCGCCTCGATGACGGACCTTCCGGTTCTGGGCGTTCCGGTTCAGTCCAAGGCCCTCAAGGGCATGGATAGCCTGCTGTCCATCGTACAGATGCCGGGCGGCGTTCCGGTGGCTACGCTGGCGATTGGCGAGGCAGGTGCGACCAATGCCGGTATTCTGGCCGCGCAGATTCTGGCTCTGTCGGACGAGGGCATTGCCCAGCGCCTAAGCGCCTTCCGCGCCGCCCAAACCGAATCCGTGCTTGAAACCGTCGAGGACTAAAGCCTTATGACTGCCCTCCCCGCCGCGCTGGCTCCCGGATCGACCATCGGCATCCTCGGCGGAGGACAGTTGGGCCGTATGCTGGCCGAGGCCGCATCGACACTCGGTTTCGATGTCGCGATTCTGGAACCTCAGGCCGACTGCCCTGCCTCGCGCGTAGCGGCCCATCACATTCAGGCCGCCTATGACGATGTTGAGGGTCTGAAAAAGCTGGCGGCACTCAGCGACGTCGTGACCACCGAGTTCGAGAACGTGCCCGCATCGGTCGTAGCGGTTCTGGAGGCCGAAGGTGTGCGCGTAGCTCCCAATGGCCGCGCCCTCGCCGTCGCTCAGGACCGTGTCGAGGAAAAGACCTATCTGAACAGCGTCGGAGCCACGACGGTCGCGTTCGCTCAGGTCGATACGCTTGAAGACCTGACCGCTGCCATCGAGACACTGGGCCTGCCCGCCCTTCTGAAAACCCGCCGCGAAGGCTATGACGGCAAAGGTCAGGTCTGGATCAAGGATGCATCCGAGGCCGCATCGGCACTGGAATCACTGGGTGGCCGCGCCGCTATTCTTGAGGCCAAGGCCAGCTTCAGCCGCGAACTGTCGGTGATCGCCGCGCGTGGCGTGGTTGGCTCGGTCGCCGTCTATCCGCTGGGGCAGAACATCCACGAGAGCGGCATCCTGCGCACCACCATCGCTCCGGCAGAGGTGGACGAGGCAACGCAAGGCCGCGCCGTCGCCATCGCGACCAGCATCCTGAATGGTCTCGACTATGTGGGTGTGATCGGGGTCGAGCTGTTTGATTTGGGCGACCGTCTGCTGGTCAACGAGATCGCGCCGCGCGTTCACAACACCGGCCACTGGACGCAGGAAGGCTGTGCCTGCGACCAGTTCGAGCAGCACATCCGCGCCATCGCGGGCTGGCCGCTGGGTTCGACCCGCGCCCACGCCAAGGTCGAGATGACCAACCTGCTGGGCGAGGAGATCAATGGCTGGGCCGAGATGGCCGCCGATCCCGACACGCACCTGCATTTCTATGGCAAGCGAGAAGCCCGCGCCGGCCGCAAGATGGCGCACATCAACAAGGTGCTTCAGCGGCTCTAAAATCGCCGCTTACGACTAAAGAAAAAGGCCGCTCGGATGAGCGGCCTTTTTTGCTGTCAGACCTTCGCGCCGTAGCGCATACGGCCCAGAAAGTCGGTGATCTTGCGCACAGGGGCGTCAAAGTCCTTGCCCGCCTTCCACTTCTCGAACTGCATGACGTTCTCGATGCGTTTGGCGGTGAAGGCATCGGCGGCCTCCTTGCCCTCGAACAGGCGGATGGTCAGGGCGGGAACGAGAATCCCTCCGAGAATCATACGCTTGGAATAGTGGTTCTGGTCGGTCGAGGTGTCGCCAGCCCAGCGCCAGATGCGGTCAGCCGATTCCCATGCCAACGAAATACCAAGATCGGCATTGAACGGAAGCGCCAGAAAACCTGCACATTTTTTCGCAGCTTCCTGATTATCCGCCGCCGCTTCCAGACGCGCAGAGACGCCATTGGCGATTCTTTCGCGGATTTTCAGCGTGCTCGCGGGCGTCGCTTCGAGCGTCTGCATGGCCATTGCGTCGTGATAACGCGACATCAATGCGGCCAGATCGCGAGCGCCGTTCGGAATCAGAAGCTCTTGATCTCCAAGGGAAAGTCCGCACTTTTCACAGGCAGCGCGCACCATCTGGCTGTTCCAGCCCAGGCGCGGAGCCAGCTCTATAGCGGCCAGCAGAACCTTGTGTTCGGTCTCGCTGGCCCAATCTTTGGCCTGCGCTGCCGTGCCATCGGTCTTGCCTGCCGGATCGTGATCCTGATCGGCCATGTGGGGTTCCTCGGTCATACGGGTAGAATAGCTGCAACTCGCAACGGTTTCACCCCATCACGATTGCCTTCGTTGGCTGGACAGACGCCGAAACATCATGTATTCCGCCGCCTTCATCCAAAGGGGCCCGTCTCTTTGGACCAGAATTTTGTTTTGTCTGCCCGTCTTCCCTTCAAAAGGACGCGGCGGGCGGCCAAAGGAGAGAGAACCCTGGTTCAGATTTTCGTTCGCGACAACAATGTCGATCAGGCCCTGAAGGCTCTGAAAAAGAAAATGCAACGTGAAGGCAGCTTCCGCGAAATGAAGCGTCACGTGCACTTTGAAAAGCCGTCGGAAAAGCGCGCCCGTCAAAAGGCTGAAGCTGTCCGTCGCGCTCGCAAGCTGGCTCGTAAGCGCGCACAGCGCGAAGGCCTGCTGCCGGCACCGAAGGGTCGCGGCCGCTAATACAGCGACGCCCTTTCAATAAGGCTTCTTGAAACCCCGCCCCGCGATTTCGCAGGGCGGGTTTTCTTTTGCCTGAAACGCAAGACTGACAGTGGGTACGAAAAAGGCGGGCCATCACGGCCCGCCTTTCGCGTTTAAACGGCTCTGGAGCCTAGCTGTGGCGCATTCCCTGAATGAATGACTTCCACGACAGCTTGGCGTCCGACATGGCCCCAGCGCGGAACGCACGGCCCGACAGCCACATCATCAGCACCGCAAAGGCGAACATCACCAGAATACTGCCGATGATCTCGACCAGCGGCGGCTCGCTCGGTGCGCGGGCCGACATGATGAAGGGCGTGAACGGCGGGATGAAGCTCATGATCTTCAGCACCAGCGCGTCCGGCGAACGCAGCGCCATCTGCATGAACAGCAGCGGCACCACCAAGGCCATCATCACAGGCCCCATCAGGGTCTGGGCATCACGCGGCGTCTCGCAGAAGGCACCGATGGCGGCAAACAGCACCGCATACATCAGATAGCCACCCACCAGATACAGCAGCAGATAGAGCCACAGCCCGTTGGTCACCATGACCGAACCGATGGCACTGGCCACCTGCGGCAGGGCCACAGACAGGCCCACAGCGCCAATCAGCGCCCATCCGCCCATCACCGTCAAGGTCAGAATCGCCACGCCGAGAACCTTGCCCACCAGCAGTTCGGTGGGCGTTACCGACGACAGCAGCACTTCGAGGATCTTGTTGGATTTCTCCTCCATTACGCTGTTCATCAGCATGGTGGCCCCCGTCAGGATCAGCGACCACATCATAAAGCCGCTCATCAGGCCGATCAGCGACGGCAGGCGGTCACGAAGCGACACCTCGCCACCGGATACCGCACGCGGCGACAGCAGCGTCACGTCGGGGCGGCTCTTGCCCACCGCCTGCATAACGGCCGGATCGATACCGCGCGCCGCATAGGCTTCCTCACGGCGCACTTCGGCCAGCGCATCGCGAATCTTCGGCTCGACGTCGTTGCTGTTGGCATTACGCGACCAGATGCGGGCCGCGGGCTCGCCATCCTTGCGCGACAGAATCACCACCCCACACAGCTTCTGCCCATCGACAGCATCGTCCTTTTGAACCCATTCACGCGCCGCTGCATCGAGGGCTTCGGGCCCACGCGCCGAGAGAAGCGGCTGCGGGGCCGCAAGCTCCCTGAAGCCGCTACGGGGAGCCTTGAAGCTTTCAGCAGCACGCGGAGCGACGCGCTTTAGCTCGGCCATGCCAGCCTCACTACCGCCCGTTTCAAAGGCTTTTCGCACGCTGTTGCGACCTTCCAGCCCGCCCTCGGCCACCGCCGACAAGGACATGGAGGACATGAGCATCTGTTGGTCCTGCTCAGAGAGAACCTTGCGGACCTTGCCAGCCAGCGAAGCCCCTGCCCCCGTCTCATCCACCAGCACATAGGCATGAACCGGCTCGGCACGCTTCATCAACATGGGCACGAAGCCGCCCAGAACGGCAAAGAACGGCAGGCTGAGCAGCGACAGCCAGAAGCCGACCGTCTTCACATAGGCCATCACCTCGCGGTGGGCGATCAACATGATGCGGTTCATTGGGCGACCTCCGCCAGTTCGCCATCGACTGCCTTATGCCTTTGATCCACGTCGGGATTGTCTCCCGTCAGGGCGATGAAGGCATCGTGCAGCGACGGCTCGCGCAGTTGGAAACGGCGCACATCGAGATTGGACATAAAGGCCGTACGCAGCGGCTCCTGCGCCTGAACCTGTGGCGACAGACCGGCCTTCAGGTTCAGCACATCGCCCTCGCGAGACAGCACCTCAACGTCCGTCACCCCTGGAAGGGCCGAGATTGCCGCCACATCCAGCGCGCCCTCGATTTCCAGATAGCGCGGCGACGTGGCGCGTGCCTCGTCCACCGTGCCCTCAAAGGCTTTCTGGCCACGCGCCAGCAGCACCACCTTGTCGCACAGGCGCTCGGCGTGC
>JAEZHG010000301.1 GCA_023436945.1 Pseudomonadota bacterium
GTCCGGGCCCGATGGATACGCCCTTCTTCTATGGGCAGGAATCGGCTGAGGCGCAGGCCTATCACAAGTCGGCGGCGGCGCTGTCGGGCTTTTCCAAGACGGGGCTGACCGACATCGAGGACATCGTGCCGTGGGTGCGTTTCCTCGTCACCGAAGGCTGGTGGATGACGGGCCAGACCATTCTGGTGAACGGCGGCTACACCACCAAGTAGGACATGAAAAAAGGCGGTGAAGCCGAACTTCACCGCCTTTGATCTTTGGACTGATCTGAGCCTTAGAGGCGCAGTTCGCCGCTGACGATCTGCTGGCGCAGTTCGTCGGTGAGGAGCTGGTAGCCGTCAGGGCCGCCACGCACATAGAGCGGGCCATCCACCTTGGCGGCGTCAAAGCCGTCGTTCACCAGATCGACCTTGCGGTATTTGAAGGTGCCGGTGGTTTCCGCCGACTTCAGCAGGCGCACGAACAGCGGACGGGCATAGACCGGAAGCTCGCGCTCGGCCTGTTCGCACAGGGCGCGCGGGTCGAACTCTGCGCCTTCGTCCAGCACCAGACCGACCATGCCGCCGCGGCCTTCTTGGCCAGGGACGTGCACGCCATAGGCGATGACTTCCTGAACGCCCGGGGTTTCGGACAGGTGCTGTTCAACCTCGGCAGTCGAGACGTTTTCACCCTTCCAGCGGAAGGTGTCGCCCAGACGGTCCATGAAATAGACGTAGCCTTCCTTGTCCTGACGCATCAGGTCGCCGGTGCGGAACCAGCGGTCGCCCTTCTTGAAGACGTCGGTCAGGATTTTCTTGTTGGTGGCTTCCTTGTCGGCATAGCCGGTGAAGTCCTGACGCACGGTGTTGCCGATCACGCCGATGGCCTCGCCGGTGTCGCCGGTCTTGACCAGCTTGCACAGGCCGTTCGGGCCACGGACCGGCTCGCCGGTTTCGGCGTCCAGCTCGATGATGCGGATGTTCAGCTGCGACTTCAGATAGGAAGGGACGCGGCCGATCGCACCCGGCTTGCCGCCGAAGTTGAACAGCGACACATTGCCTTCGGTCGAGCCGTAGAACTCGAGGATGCATGGCACCTTGAAGCGCGACTGGAACTCTTCCCAGACGTCAGGACGCAGGCCGTTACCGAAGGCGAGGCGCAGCTTGTGCGAACGCTCGTCAGGATTCTCCGGCGAGTTCACCAGATAGCGGCACAGCTCGCCGATATAGACGAACATGGTCGCGCCGGAGGACTTGAAGTCCGGCCAGAAGCTGGAGGCCGAGAAGCGGCGGCGGGTGACCATACGGCCACCGTTCAGCAGCACCGAGCCGACACCCACCAGACCGCCGGTCGAGTGGTAGAGCGGCAGGACGTTGAACAGGGTGTCCTTGGAGGTCGCACCGGTGCCGCCGGCAAAGGCGCGCATATAGGTGCGGGCACGCGAATGCGGAACGCGGGCGGCCTTGGGCAGGCCGGTGGTGCCCGAGGTATAGATGTAGAGTGCGGTGTCGCGGTTGGTGATACCCTTGCGCAGATCGCGCGACGGGCGGACCGACGAGGCGCTGCGCACAGCGTTGTCGAGGTCGCGACGGTTGTTGGTCTCGTTCTCTTCGCCCAGACCCACGACCCACAGCATCAGGTCACGGTCGATGCGCGAACGGGTTTCCTCGATGGCCTGCCAGCAGTCCTCGTCCGAGACGATGTTGAAGGCGCCCGAGATGTTCAGGCAGTGGCCGAGGGCGGCACCCGTCAGGTTGTTGTTGATCAGGGCGGTGGCCACACCGATCTTCGAGAAGCCGAACCATGCCGCCACGTATTCCACGCGGTTGTGCATCACCAGCGCGATGGTGTCGCCGCGCTTAAGGTTACGACCCTTGGCCCAGTTGGCGTAACGGTTCGCCAGAGCCTCGAACTCGCGGTAGGTCAGCTTGCGGGTTTCATCCTCGACGCAGACATTGTCTGGCCACTTGTCGATGGCTTCTTCGATGTCGTCGCAGATCAGTACGTCGCTATCCAACTGGATGGGCTTAATCCGGCGAAGGAGACGGATGAGGCCCCCAAGGAAGAGAGCTTCCTGTTTGATCGTCGCCGTGATGCCCATAAGCGCGTACCTTTCCCCAATGATTACTTTTCAGTTGTGATGGACGGCCAAGGCTGTTCGGTCAACTACCCCCAAAGGCCGCATGGGCGGTTTGTTGCTTAAATGCGCACAAGAAGAGTTATTTTCTGTGACGCTGGGTCAAGATATCGGCGTACCTAGGGTCAACAAAACGGCTATTTGGATAATCTCGCCTCAGAATTGGGCATCAGCCGCGCAATAAAATTGCTGCACTGCACAATAGCGCTTCGGTGCTGATTTCCGCATACTGATGTTACGACGGTGCCAGCGGCCATGGTTGTTGCCGTCGGGTTGCCCCAATCGGGATGCAGCGTTCTGTGGTGTTTCAGATTTGTCCGGTGAAGGCCGGACCGGAGAGCGTATGTCTTCAAGCCAGACCCCGCCGTCGAACGAGACCGAAAACACGACGGACGAAAGCCAGCAGGGCCAGACACCAACTGCTGCGCCCGCGCCGTTTAAACGCGGACAGATCGTCTGGGGGCGTCCGCCACAAACCGTTTTCCGCGCAGGGCCGCTGCCGCGTGACGAGGGTCTGGCCCGCCTGATGGCCATGCCGCCCCATCCCGAAGCGCCAAAGCCGAAGGT
>JAEZHG010000311.1 GCA_023436945.1 Pseudomonadota bacterium
CCACGCCCTGCGATTGCAGGAAGGAGTGGAAGCCCATCAGGCCCAGACCCACCGAACGCTCGCGCTGGGCCGAGTAAACGGCAGCCGACATGGCGTCAGGGGCGCGGTCGATGAAGTCTTGCAGCACATTGTCGAGGAAGCGCATCAGGTCTTCGACGAAGCGCGGCTCTTCACGCCATTCAAGGAAGGTCTCGGCATTGACCGACGACAGGCAGCACACCGCGGTACGCTCCTTGCCGAGGTGGTCCTTGCCGGTGGCCAGCATGATTTCGGCGCACAGGTTCGACTGTTTGACCGACAGACCCAGCTCCTGCTGGTGCTTGGCCAGTTGGCGGTTCACCGTGTCCGAGAAGATCAGGTACGGCTCGCCCGTCTGCATGCGGATCTCGAGGATCTTGGTCCACAGCGAGCGGGCGTCGACGGTCTTGCGCACTTCGTTGTTCTTGGGCGAGCGCAGGTCGAACGACTTGCCGTCGCGGACCGCTTCCATGAACTCGTCGGTGATCGAAATGCCGTGGTGCAGGTTTAGCGACTTGCGGTTGAAGTCACCCGACGGTTTGCGGATTTCGAGGAATTCTTCGATCTCGGGGTGGTGGATGTCCAGATAGACAGCCGCCGAACCGCGACGCAGCGAGCCTTGTGAAATGGCCAGCGTCAGCGAGTCCATCACACGGATGAACGGAATGATGCCCGAGGTTTGGCCCTGACCCTTGACGGTCTCGCCGATGGAGCGGACGCCGCCCCAGTAGGTGCCGATACCGCCGCCGTTCGAGGCCAGCTGCACGTTCTCGTTCCAGACGTTCTGGATACCGTCGAGGCTGTCGTTGACCGAGTTGAGGAAGCACGAGATCGGCAGGCCGCGATCCGCACCGCCGTTCGACAGAACCGGCGTGGCCGGCATGAACCACAGTTTGGACATATAGTCGTAAACGCGCTGGGCATGGTCAGCATCGTCTGCAAAGGCGGTCGCCACGCGGGCGAACATGTCCTGATAGCTTTCGCCCGGAAGAAGATAACGGTCTTCGAGGGTCTTTTTGCCGAAATCTGTCAACAGGTCGTCACGGGACCGGTCTAGCTTAAGACTACCGGGAACCACTTCGAGGCGGGGCTTGAAAGCCTTTAACCCCGTTGAAACTGCCGAATAATCCGTCGTCTTTAGAGCTTCGCCGCCAGCCATTGCTACTACCCGTTCAACCTGTGGATAACGCCAGATATTGTGCGAACAACATCACTTACGTCTAAATCTAGGGTTAAGACGGCCATCGGCACAAATCTTTAATTTTCGATTTTTGCTAATTTTTCGCTTGCCATCCTGAAGGCCCCGCAGGGCTAGGAAAGTGCCAAAACCTATGCCACGGTTTTGTCGCAATTATCTCGGGAATCGTCCCGGAACGAGACGGAACTGAAACCTCAACGGAGCCGTTGTCGAGCCATGACAGCACATCCGATTGCCTTCACGGCTCGCGTTATCCGCGTGGCCCGCAACGAGATTGGAACCGTAGCGGGATTGTTGGTCGGCAGTCTGGGTTTGGCGATATTCGCTGCTGTGGCTGACGGTATTTCCGATGGCGATGACCAGAAGTTCGACTGGGCGGTTCTGAAGTGGACCCGCCCCTATGCCGACCAGCCTGACAGGCCGATAGGGCCGTGGTGGCTGCATGAGGCGGCGATAGACATCACCTCTCTGGGCGGCATCTCTGTACTGCTGGTGTTTGCCCTGATGGCGGTGGGGTTCCTGCTGATAAGGGGCAAGAAGCTTTCGGCGCTTCTGACGCTGGTGGGTCTGGCCGGTGGTGTGGTTTTGTCCGAGGGGCTTAAGGCGATCTACGACCGCCCGCGCCCGCCTGAGGTCTACCAGGTGGTGGATACGCTCAATGCCAGCTTCCCTTCCGGCCACGCGCTCCTGGCGACGGTTTTCTATCTTAGTGTCGGCGTCATGTTGACGCGGGCCTTCCCGCGCGCCCGCATGAAAGCCTATGCGCTGGCTTGGGCGGTGGTGCTGGTGCTGCTGATCGGTCTTACGCGCATCTATCTGGGCGCGCACTGGGCCTCGGATGTGGCCGCAGGCTGGGGCATCGGGGCCTTCTGGGCGATGCTCCTGTGGCTGTTTGCCTATGCGATGGAGCGCCGACAGCGCGTCCGCATGGCCCGTCTTCAGGACGAGCCCTAGACCAAGGTCTAGTACGGCCATCGCAAAGGCTGCGGCTAACCATGGAAATCATAACCGGACGGACGCCGGCAGGGACTGTCGCGGACGCCGGAAAATCCATGGCTCTGATTGAGGTAGCTGCATGACCGATTTTTCTGCCCTGTACGCCGAGCGCCTGAAGACGCCTGCTGAAGCGGCCAACCTGATCGCATCGGGTACGAAGCTGGGCATGGGTCTTGGCCTCTGCCAGCCGCCGGCACTGATGCGGGCCTTGGCGGATCGTGCGCTGGCCGGAAACATCGAGAATGTGAACCTCTATTACATGCTCGGCTTCGCCAATGCGGGCGAAACTATCCTGCAATATGAAGTCACCGAGCGCATCCGCCCTTACAGCCTGTTCCATGGCGGCATCGAGCGCGGTCTGGACAAGCGCGGTCGCGAGGAAGGCCGTCAGGGCGTCTGGTACATCCCGACCGGCTTCCAGCAGGTGCCGACCGTCATGACCCAGCAGGTCGGGGTCGAAGCCTTCATCACCACGGTCTCGCCGATGGATGAAGACGGCTATCTCTCCTTTGGCCTGAACCCCGACTATGCCATCGCGGTGGCCCGTTCGGGCGCGCGTATGATCCTTGAGGTCAACGAGAACTTCCCGCGCGTCGGCGGCGACAACCGCATCCACAT
>JAEZHG010000251.1 GCA_023436945.1 Pseudomonadota bacterium
CCCTTGCCGTGAACCTTCACCAGAGCCTCAAGCGCTGTAAAGCCCTCGTTGATCCAGTTCTGGGTCCAGTTATCGGTCGCGGCTTCATCAGCCCCCAAAGCCTTGATGGCCTTCAGGACGCGCAGATTATTCAGCGGGTGGATATCACAACCGACCAGCGCCGACATGGCCCGCACTACTGCACGGCCTGCGCTGTCAGATGGCAAAAGAGCAGGCGTCGGATGGGTCTCCTCCAGCCATTCCAGAATGGCTGGGCTTTGCGTCAGGACCAGACCGTCCGCTTCCAGCGCCGGAACCAGACCTTGCGGATTGAGGGCAAGGAAGGCGTCTGATTTTTGCGCACCTGTGCGCAGGTCGATCGGTGCCTGCTCATAGGTCAGCCCCTTGAGGTTCAGGGCGATACGGGTGCGATAGCTGGTGCCCGAGCGCCAATAGCCATGAAGTATCATGGCTGCACCGTGAACTTCAGCGGTGGCAGGCCCGCAACCTCCGCCTCAACCACATCACCGGCCTTCAGCGGACCAACGCCTTCGGGCGTGCCGGTAAAGATGATGTCGCCTGCGGCTAGTTTCCAAAGACCCTTGGCCTTGGCGATCACGCCATCGACGTCCCAGATCATATCGTCCAGACGACCAGACTGTTTGATCTCGCCGTTCACCTTCAAGGTGATGGCAGCATCCTTGGCGGGTGGGGTCAGGCTGAGCGCGGCGCAGGGAGCCGACTGGTCAAAACCCTTGGCGGCATCCCACGGGCGGCCCTTGGCCTTGGCGGCAGCCTGAATATCACGACGCGTCAAATCGACGCCGACACCCCAGGCGACTGGGTTGCCGCCCTCGCCCAGAGCCACCACCAGCTCGACCTCGTAATGGAGGTTCTCGGTCGCCAGCGGATAGGTCGGGTCAGCACCATCGACCACCAGCGCATCGGCAGGCTTTGAGAAAAAGAACGGATCGGGCTTGTCGGCATCGGCACCCATTTCGCGCGCGTGGGCCGCATAGTTCTGGCCAACACACAGAATACGGCGCACGGCAAAGCGACGGGTGTCACCGTCAATGGCCAGTGAAGCGGGCGGAGGCGGGGCGATCAACCATTCTGTCATACCCCCTGTTTAGATATGACAGCGATCTTGGGCCAGAGCCGTTTTTATCTAAGATCTCGGCTTTAAAGACCTAAATCAAAGTCGCATACTGCGGCTTTATCACTCTTGTGCAGTGCGGGAACCTCGGTTTCCATGTCGCGTTCGAATTGATTGATCCCAAGATTTTCAAGCTCGGCTATTTACGGAGGCGCCAGCCCATGGCTACGACCCAGACTCGCGAGACGATCAAAAACGATCTGAAGACGCTGAAGGAAGATGCAGTGACCCTCAAGGATGATGTGAAAGTCGGCGCCCGCGAAGAAGCCGCCGCCCTGAAAGCCAAGGCCGCTGATAAGGCCGCAAAAGCTGAAGCCGCAATCCGCGACACCGCCGAGAAGGCCACTGAAAAGGCCAAGGAAGTCTATGGTCAGGCCCGCGAACGTGGCCGTGAGTACTATGACGACGCCTCGGAAAAGTTTGACGAAGCCCAGCGCTACGTCACCGAACGCGTGCAGGAGCGTCCGCTTCAGTCGACTGCCATCGCCCTTGGCGTGGGCGTTGTGATCGGCCTGCTGCTGGCTGGCCGTCGTAACTGATGATCCGCGAACTTCTTAATCGCGCCGTGGCCGTGGCGGTGGCAGCCGCCGCCGCCTTTGTGGCCGTGATCGCCCTTGGCGCGACCATCTATTACGCCCTCTCGCTGGTGCTGTTGCCTCTGGGCGCAGCGGCAGCCACGGCGGGCCTGTTTGCACTCGTTGCCTTCATCGCCCTGTTCGTCTTCGCCAAGAAGGCCGCAGGTGACGACGATGATGGCGAGGAAGAGGATGAGGAGCCGGAGGGCCTTTCGGCCCGCGCGCTTCATATGCTCCAGCAACGCCCCGTCGTCGGCATTGTCGCCGCTCTGGCCGCAGGCGCTGTGATCCTGAAGAAGCCGGGCCTTGCGGCTCTGGCCTTCACGGCTTTCAACGAAAGCCGCAGCAGCAGTTCTTCATCCAGCAAGAGCAGCAAATCCTCGCGTCGTCGCCGCTAAATACTGCACTGCGACAAGCGCTAGACAATCAAACGGCACCGCCTCTGCGGTGCCGTTTCTTGTATGTGCCACCGGAACGGGACTGGGAAACGAGCGTTATTTGATTAACGCCATTCGGCATTACGACCCCGTCGTTCACCCAAACCGGAGATCCCCCATGCTGCGTTGGGCTATTATATTCTTCATCATCGCTATCGTTGCGGCTTTCCTCGGCTTTGGCGGTGTTGCAGGCACCTCTATGCAAATCGCTAAATTCGTGGCCATCATCGCCGTGATCCTGTTCGTTGTGTCGCTGGTTGCCGGCGGACTACGCGGACGCGGTCCACGCTAAAGACTTCCGCCTACATGTGCTGAAACAGGGTCATCGCAGAACGCGGTGGCCCTGTTTTGTATCTGGCGACACCTTTTGCCTTAAGCCCCATTGAGCCGAGGCCCGTGGGCTGGCAGGGTCCGGCCAATGTCCGAGAGCCCGCTATTTGCCCCGACCGCCCCGCCTGCACGCCCCGTATCGGGCGGCTTCTATCTGGTGGCGACCCCCATCGGGAACCTGAGAGACATCACGCTACGCGCGCTTGATGTGCTGGCGGCTGCCGATCTGGTACTGGCCGAAGACACGCGTGTGACCGCAAAACTGCTGACGGCCTATGGTCTCAAGGCCAAGCTGGAACGCTGCGACGACCACACCTCGCATCGCGCCGCCGAGGTGGCGATAGAATATCTGCGCGAAGGTCAGGTGGTCGCTCTGGTCTCCGATGCCGGAACCC
>JAEZHG010000055.1 GCA_023436945.1 Pseudomonadota bacterium
CCCCAATTCGTCGGCGAGGGCTACCTCCACGACGCCGCCGCGGCCGACCCCGCCATGAAGGCCCGATTAACCCCCGCCCTGCCCGAGGCCGGGCGTTACGAGGTCCGCCTCTTCTCCTCCCCGAACCCCAACCGCGCCACGAATGTGGCGGTAGTCGTCCACTCCGCCGACGGGGAGCGTACCGTCCGCGTCAACCAGCGCAAGGCCGCGGGCAAGCCCGGCGAGCCGGCCTCCCTGGGCGTGTTCCCGTTCGCGAAGGGCGACGCCGGCTGGGTCGAGATCCGGTCGGAAGGGGCCGACGGCCACGTGATCGTCGACGCCGTCCAGTTCGTCCCCGCGCCGTGAACGCCCCGGCCGCCGTCTCGCCCTCGACAGCCGCAGGCGCTTCGGCCTTGGGCTTTCTGGCACGCTTGGGCTTGGCAGGCGGAGCCACAACTTCCGTTTTCAGTGCCATCAGGGCAGCGAACGGCGAGGCCTCGTCGATTTCGCCCTTGGCGGCGCTCGAGCCTTCCTCACGGCGCGGCGGACGCAGTGCCGAGCGCACAGCGCGGGCTTGGCCCTCGCTCCACTTCAGCGCCTCCAGCGCCTCCTTGGGCAGTTCACCACGGCCAGCCTTACGGCTGAAATCGGCATAGGTTTCCAGCATCTCCACCGGAACGGTAAAGCGGCCCACAACCTGACGGCCAAACGCAGCCAGCGCCTTTGCCGACGGCTTGGCTCCGCGCAGATCAACCAGACCCTCGCCTTTCAGCGAACGGTCGGCATCGCGCGCCACAAAGGCCTGCATAAAGGCCTGCGCGCGCGGCTTTAGCATGGACGGCAGCCACACGGCATAGGTGCCGATGCGGATGGCGAACTTACCCAACGACTTGCGGTCTTCCGGCGACAGAACAGCCAGATCGGCCTGAACCTCGGCGCGGGGCAGAACACCACCGGCCTCGACAATGCGCCAGGCGATACCGCGCACCAGACCCGTCAGCACGCCGTCATCAACTGCACGTTTCAGCCGCTTCAGGTCACGCAGCGCCCGCCCTGCCTCCGCGGCCAGCCAAGTCTCGATACGTTTCTGCGCGGCCTCGCGTGCCGCGGCATCGCCCAGATCGCCGATCAGGTTCACACGGCCATGGAACACGTCGTCATTGTTGATGCGTGCCGCGACCGCCCCCTGCCAACGGACCGTGCCGTCAGCATCCAGTGCGAAACCTGCGTCTTCTTCTTTGGCCAAAACCTTGAGTCTCCGTCCAATCTCGGGGGCCACAGCACGGGTCGCCGCCTGACGCAGCGCCCGATCTGCCAAGGCCGAACCACCGGCATCGGGTGTGAACACCACCCCCTCAAGCCGGCCCACGACCTCGCCCTCTACAGTTACTTCACCGTCGTCGGCCACACCTGCGACCACTTCGGTAGTATCGTTTAGCGCCCGCATCAGCGCCGCCGTGCGACGGTCCACAAACCGCGCCGTCAGACGCTCGTGCAGCACATCGCTCAGCCGCTCTTCCAGTATCTTGGTGCGCGCGGCCCATTCCTTGGCATTGTGCAGCCAATCGGGGCGGTTGGCGATATAGGCCAGTGTCCGCACCCCCGACAGACGCGCCGAGACCTGATCGATCTGGCCGTCATCGCGGTCCAGATCGTTAAAGCGCGGCGCGATCCAGTCATCCTGAAGCCGGCCATGACCTGTGGTCAGGGCCGTGAAAATCTCTTTCGACAGACGCGAATGTTCATCCAGCGACGTCTTCTGGAAATCCGGCAACTGGCACGTCTCCCACAGGCGCATCAAAGCGCCGCGTGAACGGGCCACCTTCTTGATATCCTCATCCTGCGACAGTCGACGCAGCAGGGTTTCGTCCAGCGACGGCAGGGTCAAACGCAGCCCCGCGCGGTCCGGCGTCTTCTCAAGCGAGCGCAGCAGGTCTGGCAGGGTGTCAAAGTCCAGACGCGCATTGCGCCATTCAGCCGCCTCGACCGGATCAAAGCGATGCTCGGCGATCTGTTCGACCAGATCCTCGTCCAGTTCGTCGGCCTCGCCCGTGACGCCATAGGTGCCGTCACGCAGGTGGCGCCCCGCGCGCCCTGCGATCTGGGCAATCTCGTGCGCATAGAGATAGCGCGTGCGGCGACCATCGAACTTGCGCATCCCCGCAAAGGCCACATGGTCCACGTCCATGTTCAGGCCCATGCCAATGGCATCTGTCGCCACGAGGAAATCCACCTCGCCCGACTGGAACAGTTCGACCTGTGCGTTGCGGGTGCGCGGGCTAAGGCTGCCCATCACCACCGCCGCACCGCCTCTTTGGCGGCGCAACAGTTCGGCAATGGCGTAAACGCGCTCGGTCGAGAAGGCGACCACCGCACTGCGGCGCGGCAGGCGGGTCAGCTTCTTGGAACCGGCATAGGACAGGACAGAAAGTCGATCGCGCGTGACGATCTCTGCGTCCGGCACCAGCCGCCGCATCAACGGCTCCATGGTTCCGGCACCCAGGAACATGGTCTCGAACCGTCCGCGTGCATGCAGCAGGCGCTGGGTAAAGACATGGCCGCGCTCTGGGTCAGCGACCAGCTGGATTTCATCGACGGCGAGGAAGTCCACCTGCCGCTCCAGCGGCATGGCCTCGACCGTGCAGACGAAATAGCTGGGGCGCGGCGGGACGATCTTCTCTTCGCCGGTAATCAGGGCCACAGCCGATGCCCCGCGAAGCTTGACGATCCGCTCATAGATTTCACGCGCCAGAAGACGCAGCGGCAGGCCGATCATACCCGAGGCATGACCCAGCATACGCTCCACGGTCAGGTGGGTCTTGCCGGTATTTGTGGGGCCGAGGATCGCGGTAACGCGCGAGGGGCCCAGTCCTGTCGAACGGTCACTCATGACGGCCCTGCCCTAGCACACACCGCGCGCCATAACAGGAAGAATGTCCGATAAGGTGCCGAAAGGGCACCGAAACACCAGATTTTGCAGGGGAGTAAACGAGACATTACCCAGCCGCGAAACGCGCTAGGAACGAATCATGACCGAATCAGCGACACCGCTCGATTCGATCTTTGTTCTATACCACATATTGTAGGTTAATGCGCCTTAACTACAAACATTAACGACGTTAACCTCTACCATTCTTGCGACCGCCTAACGCTCATCGGCAGGAAATCCCCGACAAATCTCCCGCCCCGCTTGCACAGGCTCTTGCCTCCCTCGCCCCCGCTGACTACTCAGGCCCTCGTGGCCCTGTAGCTCAGCTGCATAGAGCAAGGCTTTCCTAAAGCCGAGGTCGGAGGTTGGAGTCCTCCC
>JAEZHG010000160.1 GCA_023436945.1 Pseudomonadota bacterium
CGACTGTTACGGCGGCACGCACCGCCTGCTTTGCGCCCGTGCACGCAAGGGCCATTTCCGCGTGGCCTTTGTGAACCAGAACGACAGCGCCGCGCTGGATGCCGCCCTTGCTGACGGGGCTAAGTTGGTACTGGTGGAAACCCCGTCGAACCCGCTGCTGCGTGTCACCGACATCGCAGACGTGGCCCGCCGCGCCCATGCGGTTGGTGCCAAGGTGGTGGCCGACAACACCTTCCTGTCCCATGCCCTGCAAAACCCGCTGGCACTGGGGGCAGACATCGTTGTCCACTCAACCACCAAATACATCAACGGCCACTCCGACGTGGTCGGCGGCGCGGTGATTTCAGCCGATGCCGAGGTGCATCAGGAACTGGCATGGTGGGCCAACTGTCTGGGCGTGACCGGATCGCCGTTTGACGCCTATCAGACCCTGCGTGGTCTCCGTACCCTGTTCACCCGCATCGAGCGCCAGCAACAGACGGCCTCCAAGCTGGCCGCCGTGCTGGAAGCCCACCCTGCCGTTAATGCCGTTCACTATCCGGGTCTGAAATCCCACTCAGGCCACGATCTCGCCGCCCGTCAACAGCGCGGTTTCGGCGCAATGCTCAGCTTCGAGGTCATCGGCGGTACCGACGCCGTCTGTACCATCATAAACAATGTCGAGATCTTCACTCTGGCGGAATCGCTGGGCGGCGTTGAGAGCCTGATTGCCCATCCGGCCACCATGACCCATGCCGCCATGACGCCGGAAACGCGCGTCACCGCTGGCATCACCGATGGTCTGGTGCGTGTCTCTGTGGGTCTGGAACACGAGGACGACATCATCGCCGATCTGGTTCCGGCGCTAGACGCCCTGCTGGTCAGCCAAGCCGCCTGACCTTCCCTACCACCCAAAAGAAAAGCCCTCCGACCTACTGGCCGGAGGGCTTTTTTATTGTTGGCTCAGAGACTTAGGCCGCAAACTCGATCAAACGGTCGCGGTTGATCTGGAACTGGCGCATCAGGCGATCCAGTTCGGCAGCATCCTGCGCCAGCGAGCGGCTGGCCGCGGTGGACTCTTCCACCATGGCAGCGTTCTGCTGGGTCACCTGATCCATCTGGGTGACGGCGACATTGACCTCGGCCAGACCGGTCGCCTGCTCACGCGAAGAGGCTTCGATCTCGACGGCGATGGAGGTAAGGCGGGTCACCTGATCGGCGATGCGCTCCAGAGCGGCACCGGTCTGGTTCACCAGATCAACGCCTTGGCCAACTTGCTGGCTGGAGGCGTGGATCAGGGTCTTGATCTCCTTGGCGGCCTCTGCCGAGCGCTGGGCCAGTGCGCGCACTTCGGATGCCACCACGGCAAAGCCGCGACCTGCATCACCCGCACGGGCGGCCTCAACGCCAGCATTCAGCGCCAGCAGGTTGGTCTGGAAGGCGATCTCGTCGATCACGCCAATGATAGCACCGATCTGGTTCGAGGATTCCTCGATCTGACCCATGGCCGAGACGGCGCGGTTAACGACAGTCTGGCCTTCCTTTGCATAGTTCTGCGACGAGCGAACCATGCTGCCGGCTTCCAGAGCGCCCTCGGCCGAACGGGCCACGGTGGCGGTGATCTGTTCAACCGCGGCGGCGGTTTCCTCTAGCGAGGCCGCCTGCTGCTCGGTACGGCGCGACAGGTCATCAGAGGCTTCACTGATCTGATGCGCGGCGGCACCGATTGCGGAAGTACGGTCCATGATGATGGAGACCGCCGATTCCAGCTTCTCGGCGGCAGCATTGAAGTTGTCTTTCAGCGGCTGTGCCTTGGCATGAACCTCGGTAATGATGCGATGGCCAAGGTTACCGGAAGCCAGAGCTTCCAGACCCACACCGACGGCACCGATAGCAATACCGTCAAGGCGAGCCATTTCCGCATTCTCGTCCTCGTGACGCTTGCGTTCCTGTTCGGCAAGCTCGCGGGCCTTGGCCGCCTCGCCTTCCAGTCGCTTGTTCTCGACGGCCTGTTCCTTGAAAGTCAGGACGGCATTGGCCATCTGGCCAACCTCATCCTTGCGGCCCACAGCCGGAACGATGACTTCAAGGTCACCGTGGGCCAGACGATCCATAGCGCGGGTCATGGCCACAACCGGCTTGGACAGGCCGTTGGTCAGCCAGATCGCCGAGAATATCGCGATGATGAAGGCGGTCAGACCACCGACCACAAACGCAATATAGGCCTGACGATAGGCTGCGGCGCGGCGTGCGTCGCTTTGAACGGTCATTTCATCCAGCGCGTTCAGGATCTTGCGACCAGTCTGGTTCACTTCCTGAATTTCCGGAGAGCCGCGAGAGCTGAGACGGTTCAGAACCTCTTCGCGCTGGGCCGGATCGACGGCGCGACCCATCATGGCGATCAGGTCATGATCGACCTTTTCACCGACGCTGCTCAGGATCATCTGCTCATCCTTGAACATATGATCCACGTCAGCAGCGGCCAGCCCGACCACACCCTTGCGGTAGTTCTCGGAGTGCTGGTCGTACATCTCGCGGAACTCTGGCTTTTGCGTCGCCACAAAGGCGCGCATGGCCATCTGCTTGTTCAGCAGCGCGACGTGAACGTCGGTGATAGCAGCGGTGACATTACGGGTTTTGAGGTCGTCGGTCTGGGCTTGGTGGATGCCGATAACGGCCCACAAAACAACCAGGGTCGCGACCCCGCACGCTGCAATCACAGCGGCAAAGGAAAGTACCAATTTCTTTGGTACGGACAAATCTTGAAGCACGGGGGAGATACTCGAGATACGCAATACGAACTGCGTCCTCAACTAGAGCTCCCCGCTATACCAAAGCTTAGCAGTAGCTTGCGGGAATCTACGTATGCGTGCGTTGGGCTAACACTACTACGCCGCAGCGAACTGGATGGTTTGGCCGTGGGCGTATCGGGAAGACTGGCTCTCCTGACCGCGAGACACGTCTGAAGACGTGCGGAACTGGCGCATCAAGCGGTCCAGTTCGAGCGCGTCCTGTGCCAGCGAGCGGCTGGCCGCGGTAGATTCCTCAACCATGGCCGCGTTCTGCTGGGTCATGTGATCCATCTGGCTGACAGCCGCATTGACTTCAGACAAGCCCAGAGACTGTTCGCGCCCTGCAATCTCGGCAGCCGCAGCCAGTTCAGTCACCTTGGTGATCTGGGTGGCGATTTCGGACAGCGCCTTGCCGCTACGGGCCACCAGATCAACGCCTTCCTCGACGTGACTGCTGGATGTTTTGATCAGTCCCTTGATCTCGCGCGCCGCATCGGCAGAGCGCTGCGCAAGGGCACGGACTTCCGAAGCTACGACCGCAAAACCACGGCCCGCATCACCCGCACGGGCGGCTTCAACGCCAGCGTTCAGCGCCAGCAGATTGGTCTGGAAGGCGATTTCGTCGATCACACCGATGATGGCACCGATCTGGTTCGAGGATTCTTCAATCTTGCCCATGGCATCGACCGCGCGACCCACAACATCCTGACCATCACGGGCCATATGATGGGCCTCTCGCACCACATTGCCTGTCTGTTTTGCACCCTCGGCAGCCGTGGCAACGGTGATGCTGATCTCTTCGACCGCCGCGGCGGTTTCTTCCAGCGAAGCCGCCTGACGCTCGGTGCGCAGCGACAGTTCGTCCGCGGCCGTGCTGACCTGCTGGGCGGCCGCCCCGATAGCTGATGCGCGCTCGACGATCTGGCTGACAGTGCCTTCCAGACGTTCGGCTGCGGCGTTGAAATCGTCTTTCAGCTTCTGGGCCTTGTCGTGCACCTCGATGGTCACGCGATGCGACAGGTCACCCGTTGCCAGTGCCGACAGTCCCTCGCCCACAGCGGTAATCGCAATCAGGTCCAGACGGGCCAGTTCGGCAGCCTCTGCGGCGCTGCGCTGGCGCTCCCTCTCGGCCTGTTCGCGGGCAGCGGCAGCGTCGGCTTCAAGGCGGGCATTCTCGTTGGCCTGATCGCGGAAGGTCATGACCGCACCGGCCATGGCACCGATCTCGTCACCGCGACCGATGGCTGGAATCTGCACCTCGGTTTCACCCTTGGCCAGACGGGTCATCACACGGGTCATGGCCACAACAGGTTTGGACAGTGCATTGGTCAGCCAGAAGGCCGAGGCTATGGCCACCACAAAGGCCAGCAGCCCACCAACGGCAAAGGCCGTGTAGGCACTGGCATAGGCGGCTTCGCGGCGTTCGCGGTTCTTGATGCCCGCTTCCTTCAGCGTCCGCTGGATTTGGCCCAGCGCGGTTTGCATGTTGCGGATGTTCTCGCTGCCGGTCACGCCAAAGACCGCCATCATGTTCGCCCGCTCGACCGGATCATCAGCGCGGCTGATCATACGCTTCAGGTCGCTGGTGTTCTTTTGCGTCGCTTCGCTCAGGACCTTGAACTCGTCCTTGAAGGCACCGTCGATGTCTGCCGAGGCGAAGTGGGTCAGGCCTTCGCTGACGCCCTGGGTGTGGCTCTCGAAGGCGCTCAGGAACTCCGGCTTCTGGTTCACCACAAAGCCGCGCATGCTCATCTGCTGGCTCAGAATTGCAAACTGCAACTCATAGATGGCGTCATTGATGTCTCTGGAAACCTCGTCCGCAGTCTGGGCCTTGTGGATGGCCATGACAGCCCAAAGTACCACCATCGTGGCCAGACCACAGGCCGCAATCACCGTCGTGAACGACAGCGTCAGTTTCTTCGGCACAGACAGATTTTGAAGCACGCAGTTACTCACAAAAGCGCCACATTTCAGAGACCTGCTGTTAGGCCAACGATGCTTTTGCAAAGCTTAGCTATAAGATACGTAATTATACGTATTTGGAAATTATAGTGCCTTAACGACCACCAATGCCGCCGTTATCAACAGATAGACGGCAAAGGCGCGTCGCAGCATTTTACGGTCCAGTCTGTGGGCCAGCCTTGCGCCATAGGGCGCGGTCCATGCTGTTAACAATCCCATGATGATGGCGGCAGGAACGTTCACATAGCCGAGCGTCAAAGGCGGAACACCGCTGGCTCCCCAGCCGAACACCACATAGCCCAGAGACGCCGCCGCGCCGATGGCCAGACCGAAGCCTGAGGATGTGGCCACCGCCTGATGAATCGGACGGCCGCACAGGGTCATGGTCAGGCCGCCAAAACTGCCTCCGCCAATGCCCATCATGGCGCTGAGCACACCGATGATGCTGGCCGTGATGCGTCGGCCCCATCCGGTCGGCAGGTCTTTGCGAAGGGTAATCCGCTCGGGCAGCAGGCCCATCTGCGCAGCAATAAGAATGAGGCAGACGCCGTAAACAATCGCCAGCGCCGACATGGGCGATCCGCCCGCGATGAAGGCACCCGCCAGTCCGCCCAGCGCAACCCACGGCGTCCATGTCTTGAGCACCATCTCGTCCACCGCGCCATGTTTGCGGTGGGTGGATAGAGAGCGCAGCGAGGTCGCTACGATGGTCAGCAAACTGGTGCCGATGGCGACGTGCAGATTGTGCTCGCCGCCCACGCCCAGAACGCTGAACGCATAGAACAGGGCGGGCACCAGAACCGTGCCGCCCCCCACGCCAAACAGCCCGCCGATCAATCCGGCAATGGCTCCGGCCCCGATCAGGGCCACAAACATCATCACCAGATCAGCAAAGGGCAAGGCGGTCATGCGGCGTCGTCATCCTGTTGGCGGCGGGCCTCGGCCTCGCGGACGGCATCGATAGCGCGGTCCAGAACCTCAAGACCGGCACCGGCCTTAACACCCTCGACCGTCAGGATGCGGCGGAAGGCACGCGCGCCCGGACGACCATGCATCGAGCCCAGCATGTGACGGGTCATGGCCACAAGGTTGATGCCACGCTCAAGCTGGCTGGCGATATAGGGCTTATAGGCTTCCAGCGCGTCGAAGATGTCTGTGTCTTCCACCGCCTCGCCATAGATAAGGCGGTCGGCCTGACCCAACAGCGACGGCTCGTGATAGGCGGCACGGCCAATCATCACCCCGTCCAGCGCCACACCGTCATAGGGCTGAAGCAGTTCAAGCGCCTGTTCAAGGCTGGCGATACCGCCATTGATGCCGATGGTCAGGTGCGGGCGCTCCTTCTTGAGGCGCTTCACCAGATCGTAATCCAGCGGAGGAATGTCGCGGTTTTCCTTGGGCGACAGACCCTTCAGCCACGCCTTGCGGGCATGGACGGTGAAGTCCTTGATGCCGACAGCGGCACAGGCATCGACCGTGGCAAACAAGCTCTCCTTCGGATCCTGCTCGTCCACGCCGATGCGGCATTTAACGGTCGCGGGAACCGAGACGGCTTCCTTGATGGCCGCCATACATTCGGCCACCAGTTCCGGCTCTTTCATCAGGCAGGCACCGAAGCGGCCCGACTGGACGCGGTCCGACGGGCAGCCGACGTTCAGGTTGATCTCGTCATAGCCATAACGCTCGCCAACCTTGGCGGCCTCGGCTAACTGCTTGGGATCAGAGCCACCCAGTTGCAGCGAGATCGGGTGCTCCGCATCCGAGAAACCCAGCAGGTAATCCTGATCGCCATGCAGCACTGCCGGAGCCGTGCCCATCTCCGTATAGAGCAGGGTCCGGCGCGACAGCGTGCGGTGGAACGCACGGCAGTGTCGGTCGGTCCAGTCCATCATCGGGGCAACGGACAGTCTGTGGGCGGGATGCGTCATAAGGCTCTGGATACGGATACGGGGGTTACGGCGACCCTATACGCGACAGCATCGCCGTAACCAAGTGAGCCCTTAGACTAGGCCCTATGCAGGCTCCCTGACCGAGACATAGAGATCGCCGCCGTCACGATATTTGGCGGACATCTCGGCCATTCCCTCCTCGGCCCTGGCGGCGTCGCGGATGTCGTGGCTGATCTTCATGGAGCAGAATTTCGGCCCGCACATGGAGCAGAAATGCGCCACCTTATGCGCCTCTTTCGGCAGGGTCTGGTCGTGGAAGGACCGCGCCGTGTCAGGGTCGAGGGACAGGTTGAACTGGTCCTCCCAGCGGAACTCGAAGCGGGCGCGGGACAGGGCATCGTCGCGCAGCTTCGCCGCCGGATGCCCCTTGGCCAGATCGGCGGCATGGGCGGCGATCTTATAGGTGATGACGCCCACCTTCACATCGTCGCGGTCCGGCAGGCCAAGGTGTTCCTTGGGCGTGACGTAGCAGAGCATGGCCGTGCCGAACCAACCGATCATGGCCGCGCCTATGCCAGAGGTGATGTGGTCATAGCCCGGTGCGATATCGGTCGTCAGTGGGCCAAGCGTATAGAAGGGAGCCTCGCCGCAGACTTCCAACTGCTTGTCCATGTTCTCCTTGATCTTGTGCATAGGCACATGGCCCGGCCCTTCGATCATGACCTGACAGTCGTGCTTCCACGCGATTTGCGTCAGCTCGCCCAGCGTTTCCAGCTCGGCAAACTGGGCCGCGTCATTGGCATCGGCGATGGATCCGGGGCGCAGGCCGTCGCCCAGCGAGAACGACACATCATAGGCGCGCATGATCTCGCAGATTTCCTCGAAATGCTCATAGAGGAAGCTCTCGCGGTGATGGTGCAGGCACCATTTGGCCATGATAGAGCCGCCGCGCGAGACAATGCCTGTCACGCGGTTGGCGGTCAGGTGAATGTGCTTCAGACGCACGCCCGCATGGATGGTGAAATAGTCCACGCCCTGCTCGGCCTGTTCGATAAGCGTGTCGCGGAAAACCTCCCACGTCAGGTCCTCGGCGATGCCGTTCACCTTTTCAAGCGCCTGATAGAGCGGCACGGTGCCGATCGGCACAGGAGCGTTACGGATGATCCATTCGCGGATGTTATGGATGTTGCGACCCGTCGACAGGTCCATCACCGTGTCAGCGCCCCAGCGGATCGACCAGACCATCTTGTCAACCTCTTCGGCCATAGAGGACGTGACCGCCGAGTTGCCGATATTGGCGTTGATCTTCACGAGGAAGTTTCGGCCAATCGCCATCGGCTCCAGTTCTGGGTGGTTGATGTTGGCGGGGATGATGGCGCGGCCCCTCGCGATCTCGTCGCGCACGAACTCTGGCGTCACGAAATCGGGGATAGAAGCACCAAAGCTTTCGCCGTCGCGGGCCATCGGTTCGCGCATTTGTTGGCGGCCAAGGTTCTCGCGGATGGCGACGAACTCCATCTCCGGCGTGATGATCCCGGCGCGGGCATAGGCTAGCTGGCTGACGGCCTTGCCGTTCACAGCGCGGCGTGGCCGGTGTTGAACGGGAAACTGCGGCGTCATCTTTTCAGGCGAGACAAAGCCGTTGTCAGCGGGAATGATTTCGCGCCCCTGATAGGTTTCCGTATCGCCCCGCGCCGCGATCCAGCTTTCACGAAGGCGCTTCAATCCCTGATCGATATGGATGGTCTGTTCGGGGTCCGTATAGGGACCGGACGCATCGTAAACTGTGACCGGCGGCTCGTTGGCGCTGGGGTGCAGTTCAATCTCGCGCAGCGGCACGCGGATGTCGGGATAGAGGGTTCCGGCCTTGAACACCTTGGTCGAGGCCGGCAACGGACCTGTGGTTACGGTCGGTTGGGGTGCAGTCATGTCAGGCTCCTTGCTCGCAAGCATTGGAGACCCAGACACGGACGAAAGGGGGAATGGTGGCCTTAAGGGCGCAACTATCCCGCAAGGGTGACGCGCAAAGGCAACCGCACCGTCCCTACGCCAGTGTGAACTGGATCAGGTTCATAGGGTCCCTGCGCTGCCTTTCGGCCTAGCAGTATCTCAGCCCCTTGCGGGACACCCCTGGTGAGGCCTGATGTGTGGGACAGATTGCCCGCACTGTCAACGCGGGTATGCGAACGCGGATCGCCTTAGGTGACGCGGCGCTTTTCGAGCTTACGCGCCAGAGTGCGACGGTGCATGCCCAAACGGCGTGCGGCCTCGGAGATGTTGAAATCCGTCTCGGCCAGCGTCTCGTGAATCTTTTCCCACTCCAGCGTCTTGATGGAGGTCGGGCGGGCGCTGATTTGGGCGTCGGGGTCGCCCGTTTCCTTTGTGAAGGCGGCTTCGATTTCGTCGGTGCCTGCGGGCTTGGCCAGATAGTGGCGCGCCCCCAGCTTGATGGCCTCGACCGCCGTAGCGATGCTGGCAAATCCGGTCAGGACCACAATCACCATCTCCGGATCATGGGCATGCAGCGTCTGCACGCAGGTCAGGCCCGAACTGGTGCTCAGCTTCAGATCGACCACAGCATATTGCGGACGGTGATGTTCCAGCACCAGCGCCATGTCCTCCGGCGAGCGGGCGGACAGCACCTGATAGCCACGGCGCTCGAACGAGCGGCGCAGGGTGCGTGCGAAAGACTCATCGTCCTCGACAATCAGAAGCGTGCGGACATCTTCGGCCATATGACTCATTTCGGCGCTAGAGCCTCTCTCGGCAAGCGTAGCCGTATCTGTGTGCCGCCTTGTTTCAGGTTTTGGGCCTCAACGGAACCACCCAGTGTGCGCATCACATTGACTAACAAGAACAATCCCAAACCAGACCCCGAACGGCCCTTGGTAGACTGATAGGGCTGACCGAGGTTTTTTAAAATCTCGGACGGCATACCCGGCCCGTTGTCGGTGCAGGTCAGGATCAAGATTTCGTGGTCGGCCACGGCATCGACCGTCACCTCCGTAGCCCCTGCCTCGGCGGCATTGTCGAGCAATGCGCTGAGCACCTGTTTCAGGGCCGGATCAGCGATTAGCGACGGGTTCAGCGGCGATGGGCCATTCAGTTGAATGGCGACACTGTTGCCCACACGCTCGCGCCATTCCTCGACGATCTCGTTGAGGAAATCGGAGAAGCGGCGGAAGCGCGGAGCTTCGCCGCGCGCGGCCCCTGCGGCCATCAGGATATTGGTGACGATCACCTTGCAGCGCTCGACCTCGGCGCGCATCTGGTCCACGTCCTCGACCAGTTCCGGTTGCTGGGCGATGGTCTTGTCCAACTTCCAGTCACTAAGGATCACGCTGAGCGATGCCAGCGGCGTGCCGAGTTCATGCGCCGCGCCCGAGGCCAGCAGGCCCATACGGACGATGTGCTCCTGCTCGGCGGCCTGCTGTCGGCTCTCGGCCATATAGGCATCGCGGGCACGGATGTTTCGGATAGTACCGCTGACGAAGGCCGCCAGCAGTACCGCGATCAGCATGAAGTTGATCTGCGCGCCCTGAGCCAGCAGGCCCAGCGTGCCATAGGCATCCTGCGGCAGGGGCATCGGACGATGGAACACCGTCAAAAGCGCCAGAATGCCGCTGGAGCCCAGCACGAAGGTCCAGACATAGCGGCGCTTCAGCAGCACCGCCGCCAGCACGATCTGCATGATGAACAGCGGCGAGAACGGGTTGGTCGAGCCGCCGCTGAAATAGAGCATCCATGTCAGGGCTGCGGCATCAATGCACAGCGACATGAATATCTCGCCGTCCGTAACCGTCTGGCGGCGAAGCACCAGCGGGCGGCTGACGATGTTCAGAATAACCAGCGCTGCCGGAGCCAGAAGCATCCAGCCCATCGGCAACGCAATGCCAAAGCCCCAATGGACGATGGCCATGGTCAGGGCCTGTCCCACGACAGCGAACCAGCGCAGCTGGATCAGCAGCAACATGTTGCGCCGACCCGCTGCACCCGGTGCGAGGATGTTCTCGTCCGCCTGCCCTGTCAGCAGGTCGAACAGCGACCCTTTAGCCATTTATCCAGCCTGTTCCTTGCGACGCATCCTGCGGCGACGCTCGCGAAGTACCAGTACCATGGCGAACAGTGAACCACCCGCCAAGCTGAACCACGTCAGGGCATAGACCAGATGGCTGTTAGCAAAGCGCACAACGGTCAGGCCTGCACGCGGCCAACTATCGGCGGCAACACCCTCAATCTGTTGGGCGTCGATGAAATAGTCGACGGCAGGGCCGGTCACATCACGGGTGGCAAGGATGGCCTTGACCTCGCGGGCGTACCAGTTGTTCGCCGCCGGATCGTTCTCGCGCATGAAGCCGCGATGGCCTTCGTCCAGTCGCAACAGGCCGACAACCGTCGCCTGTTCCGGAGCTTGCGGACGGCTCGAAGGTTCTTTCATCTCCAGCGGAACGAAGCCGCGGTTGACCAGAACCGTATAGCCCTTGTCCGTTTCCAGCGGCGTCAGAATCCACCAGCCCGGACCGAGGTCCGAAACGGCCATGACCGGCGTTTCCTTGTCATGCTGGAAACGGCCCGAGACCTTCACGCGGAGGTATTCGTGATCGTCACGGGTGATGGTGGTGGCCGGCGGCGGAGCATCGACCGGATCGGCATGGATACGGCTGTCCACACGCTCGATCAGGGCGGTCTTCCACGCCAGTCGCTGTACCTGCCAGATGCCCAGCCCCATGAAGCCTGCGAACAGGATCATGAAAAGCGTGACCACCATAATGCGCCAAAGGCGGCCACCCGTCGGGTGACCGCCTTCTTTATGCGCGGGAGATTGGAGTTTCCCGTCTGTCATATCCGTCCTCAGCCGAAGCTCGGCATGTTGTGGACCGGCATCATGTTGGTGTTCAGATGCCACATGACCCAGATACAGCCGCCAACCGCAACGACCACGATCACGATCGTGAACAGCAGGGCCAGCATGTTCCAGCCACCTTCCGATTTCGGATGCAGGTGCAGGAAATAGATCATGTGAACGACCATCTGCACCGCGGCGAAAGCCACGATGATCAGCGCCGTTGCCGCTTGCGGCAGAACGCCCATCATCACCAGTGCGAACGGGATAGCCGTCAGAACAACCGAAGCGATGAAGCCGATCATGTAGTCACGGTACGAACCGTGGTACTCGGCCTCGCCATGGTGATCGTCGTGGTCGGCTTCGTGGGTGTCGTGTCCGCTCATCGCAGCATCCCCATCAGAT
>JAEZHG010000161.1 GCA_023436945.1 Pseudomonadota bacterium
GGGCAATCTGCAGCCCCTGCGACACATTGCCGGGACCGATTGCCCCTTAGGGCCGATATTGTCGTGCATCCGTCACTTGCCGTCGCTATTGCCGGATGATCTTGGACATACCTCCTGTCTGGCTACGGTAAGTGATGATGTACAAACGCCTGCTAATGACTGCTGTCTCTGCCGCTGTGGCGCTGGCCCCGATGTCGGGTACGGCCTTCGCGGCTCCTGCGCCCGTTGTGGCTGCGGAAACCTCGCAAGACAGCTACGGCGGGCCGCGTCTGGTGGTCACCATGGTGGTGGACCAGTTCAGCGCCAACCTTTTCAACCAGTACCGCAGCCGTTTCACCGGCGGCTTCAAGCGCCTGATCGATGAGGGTCTGGTCCACGCCAACGGCTTCCAGACCCACGGCGTCACCGAAACCTGCCCGGGTCACTCGACCGTCCTGACCGGTATGCACCCGACCAACACCGGCATCGGCGTGAACTTCAGCGTCAACGACGAAACGGGCGAGGGCCGCTATTGCCTCGCCTCGGAAGTGAACACTCTGGCCCACGGCAAGGTCACCGATAACGGTAACGTCGGCACCGAGCTTCTGAAGGCCACCACCCTTGGTGACTGGCTGCTGGCCGAGCGTCCTGACAGCCGCATCTTTGCCGTCTCGGGCAAGGACCGTGGCGCGATCAACCTTGCGGGCCATCAGGGTCAGGCTTTCTGGTTCACCGATGGTTTCGGCCTGACCACTTATGTGCGTCCGGGCGAAACCGCCGAGGCCCGTCTGGCTCCGGTCGCCGCCTTCAACCGTCGCTTCCCAGCAGCCGAGAAGGGCGACAACTGGAAGGGCAGTTTCGCCTATTGCCAGACGCTGGCCGAGGACATCGAGGTCGTTGACGGCACCTTCCGTTCGGCTGTTCCGCCGCAGAACCTAGGCTTTGAAGGCTCGCCCTCGCTGGACGAGGAAACCCTGAAGGCCGCAACCTATCTGCTTCATTCGCAAAATCTGGGTCAGGGCCAGACCATCGACATGCTGGGCGTGTCGCTGTCGGCTACCGACAAGATCGGCCACGTTTACGGCACGCAAGGTCCGGAAATGTGCGAACAGCTGATGCGTCTGGACGCCGCTCTGGGTGACTTCCTGAAGGAACTGGACAAGGTCGAGGGCGGGGTGATCCTGTCGCTGACCGCCGACCACGGCGGTTCGGACCTGAACGAGCGCACCAACCGTCGCGGCTTCCCCTATGCACACCGCGCCGATGCCACGCCGGTGGCCGAGGCCAATGCTGCGCTGCGCCAGCAGTTCAACCTCGACTTCGACCCGCTGCAACGCGGCTCGTCGGGTCTGCGCATCGTGGATACGCAAAAGCGCGTTCTGGCCGAACCGCTGCGCACCCAGATCGCCCGCGCCGCCGTTCCGATGCTGCACGGCAAGGGCGACTATGCCTTCGTCGCTTTCCGCGATGACCTGCTGGCAGAACCGATCGTCGACAGCATCCAGCCGGAAGAGATCACCGTGCGCGAACGTATGCGCCTGTCGGCAGTAGCGGGCGTATCGGCCGACCTGATGGTCGCCCTGCAACCCGGCGTCGCTACGGGCGGTCGTCTGGGTGGCAATATGTCGTCGCACGGCCAGCCGTGGAACTATGACCGCCGCGTGCCGATCATCTTCTGGACGCCGAATGCTGCCGGACAGGAACGCTTCATGCCGGTGCGCACCATCGACATCGCCCCGACCGTCGCCAACATCATCGGCGTCGATACCCCGAAGGTTGATGGCCGCTGCATGAACCTCGACCTTGGCGAAGCGGCCCTGTGCCCGACCGAGTAAGCCTCGGATAAACTCTTGTTTCTTAAGCCGCAGTCGCCATGGCGTCTGCGGCTTTTCATTGGCAAAACAGTAACAAGACCACCGTTAGAGTGGCACTGTTCTTCGAGGAAACGCCAGATGAAACGCGCCCGCCATACCCGTATCGTAGCGACCTTGGGACCGGCGAGCCGCTCGCCCGAACAGGTCGAGGCACTGGCGCGGGCAGGGGTGGATGTGTTCCGCCTGAACTTCAGCCACGGCAGTCACGAAGACCACGCCAACGCCCTTGAGGCCGTCCGCAATGCCGAGGCACTGCTGGATCGCCCGCTAGGCATCCTGGCCGACCTGCAAGGGCCAAAGCTGCGACTGGGTGTCTTTGCCGAGGGCGCGATTGCCGTGACGGCGGGCCATCGTATGCGTTTCGACCTGCTGCCTGAGGCAGGCGATGCGACGCGGGTCCAGATGCCGCATCCCGAAATCTTCGCAGCCCTTCGTGCGGGCATGAGCCTGCTGATCGACGATGGCCGCGTGCGCCTGAAGGTGCTGGAGGCCACATCGGACTATGCCGAGGTCGAGGTCATCAGCGGCAACCGCCTGTCCGACCGCAAGGGCGTGGCGGTGCCGGATGCCATCGTGCCCGTCTCGGCCCTGACGCCCAAGGACCGCGAGGACCTGAACTTTGCCCTGCGCATCGGCGTGGACTGGGTGGCGCTCAGCTTCGTGCAAAAGCCGGAGGACATGGCCGAACTGAAGCGCATCGTCGCGGGCCGCGCCGCCTGCCTTGCCAAGATCGAAAAGCCGCAGGCCCTGCAATCGCTGGAGGCCATCCTCGACTATTGCGACGGAGTGATGGTGGCGCGTGGCGATCTGGGCGTCGAGATGCACCCTGAGGATGTTCCGGTGGCGCAAAAGCAGATCCTGCGTGCCGCCCGCCAGCGCGGCGTGCCGACCATCGTGGCCACCCAAATGCTGGAAAGCATGACCACGGCGCCGGCCCCGACCCGCGCCGAGGCATCCGATGTCGCCAATGCCGTCTATGAGGGCGCAGACGCCCTGATGCTGTCGGCAGAGACGGCGGCGGGGGCCTATCCGCTGGAGTCGGTCCAGATCATGAACCGCATCATGGAGCGCGTAGAGCGCGATCCCCTGTGGCCGGGCCTGATGGATGCCGAGCACGCAGGCATGGAGATCGAGGATGTGGATGCCCTCGTCGCCGCCGCGCGCAAGGCTGGGGAGGCGGCCTCCACCAACTGTATCGTCACCTTCACCACCACGGGCGGTACGGCCCAGCGCATGTCGCGCGAGCGCCCGCTACAGCCTGTTTTGGCCCTGACGCCCAGCGCCGACACCGCGCGTCGTCTGGCACTGGTCTGGGGGCTGGAGCCACGTCTGGGCCGCCAGCCGGAGTCGCTGGAAGGTCTGACAGGCGATGCCGTTCAGGCCGCGCTGCACTATGGCTTGGCCCAGTCCGGCGATCGTATCCTGATCCTCGCAGGCACGCCCTTTGGCGCGCCGGGTGCGGCCAATCTGCTGCGTCTGGCGCGGGCCTAGGCTTTCAGGCCGCTGAGCAGATGGCGCAGGGCCTCCTGCGCCTTGGGCAGGGTGGCTTGCGGATCATCGCTTGCGGCCACCCACAGGGCGGCATCCAGCGCCGCGCCATTGGCCAGCCTTGCCGCCGCCTCGGCGTCCATGCGTTTGACGATGCCGTCATCCATCATCTTCGCCAGTGTCTGGGTCGAGCGCACCAGACAGCCGTTCTGGCTGGGCCAGTTCGACGGGTCACCCAGATAGGCTGGCCCGTCTTTCAGAACGATGCGCTGGATTTCAGGATCAAGCGCCAGTTCGATATAGGTCAGCCCCTGCGCGACCAGTACTTCCCACGGATCGGCGGGCTTCATCGCCTGCACCATGGCATCGGCGCGGGCGGCCATTTCATTGTCCACCACCTCGACGACAGCGGCCAGCAGGCCCTTCTTGTCTCCGAAATTGTGATAGAGCGCCCCGCGCGTCAGCCCGACCTCGGCGGTCAGCTCATCCATTGACGCCTCGGCAAAGCCCTTTTCTGCAAAGGCTTTTCGCCCCGCAGCGATCAGCTTGGCGCGGGTTTCTTCCATCATCTCGGCGCGGGACTTACGGGCCACGGGCGATACTCCATCGAGATATGAACGGTATGTGTATTGACATACGCGACGTATCTGAAATGCTTTGACATACGTAGCGTATCTTAAATGAACGCCCGTTCACAGCCTCTCGGAGCCGATAATGTCCGCCATCACCCCCATATTCCCCGCCAATCGCCATGCCCTCTATGAGCAGCACGGCTATTCGGCGGCGCTACAATCCGGCGACCTTCTGTTTGTTTCGGGGCAGGTCGGCAGCCGCGAAGACGGCACTCCCGAGCCTGATTTCGAGCAACAGGTGCGCCGCGCCTTTTCCAACCTTGAGGCGACGCTGGCGGCAGCGGGCTGCTCACTGGCCGACATTGTCGACCTGACCAGCTTTCACACCGATCCGCAGAACCAGTTCGACACCATCATGAAGGTGAAAGCCGAGGTATTTCCCGCCGCGCCCTATCCGAACTGGACGGCGGTTGGCGTGACGTGGCTGGCCGGATTTGACTTCGAGGTGAAGGTCATCGCCCGCGTGCCTGACCGCAGAACGGTATAAGTAAAGCTTCCGACCTTATCCCAATTGACCGCACAGGGGGGCAGCGGGCTACCATAGGGTCTATGAGTCGGTGGTGCGCATGATCAAATATATCGGGTCCAAGCGCGCATTGCTGGGACAGGTGGGGGCGGCGATCCATGCCGTTCTGCCCGATGGCGGAACGGTCTGTGACCTGTTCTCCGGCTCGGCCCGCGTCGGCCACCATATGAAAAAGATGGGCTATCGCGTCTGGTCGAACGACCACAACGCCTATGCTCACACCCTCGCCACCGCCTATGTTCAGGCCGACCGTGAAGTCTGGGCCGACAAGGCCGAGGCCATCCTTGCCGAACTGCGCGAGGTCAAACCTGAGGCCGGCTGGTTCACCAAAACCTTCTGCGAGGAAGCCCGTTTCTTCCATCCCGACAACGGTGCGCGCATCGACGCCATGCGCACCCGTATCGAGCAGATGGGGCTGGAACCTGAGCTGAAGGCCGTGGTGCTGGTCGCGCTGATGGAGGCGGCAGACCGCGTGGATTCCACGGCGGGCCTACAGATGGCCTATATGAAGAAATGGGCCCCGCGCGCGCTTAAGCCCCTGCAACTGCGTTTGCCGGAGCTTCTGCCCGCGGTAGAGGGCGGTCCCTGCAAAGCGACCCAAGCCGATGCCGTCGAGATCGCGCCGCAGATCGAGGCGGACCTCGTCTATATGGACCCGCCCTATAACCAGCACTCTTACCTAGCCAACTACCACTGCTGGGAAAGTCTGGTGCTGTGGGACAAGCCAGAGACCTACGGGATTGCCCGCAAGCGCGTGGATGTGAGGGAGCGCAAGAGCGCCTTCAACTCGCGCCCGGGTATCGCGCCCGCCCTGCAAGGCGTGATCGACGGGCTGTCCGCGCCCAACCTCGTCGTCAGCTTCAACGACGAAGGCTATCTGTCGCGCGAAGAGCTGGAAAAAATGCTCTCCTCACGCCCCTATGTTCAGGTGCTGGAAATCCCCCGTCCACGGTATGTTGGGGCGCGCATCGGCATCCATAATTTGAAGGGCGAACGCGTCGGAGAAGTGGGCCGTTTACGGAATGTTGAACGCATTTTTGTCGCTACTGAAATACCCGTAGATTTGTCAGGGGTATTAAAATCAAGCACATAAGGGAAAACCCTTATGGTTAAGCCAAGTTGTTGAAAATACGTCAGCTTAGCCATTTGGAACAGTGTCTGACATTTATCGTTTCATCGATATGTCAGTACCAGCCCATATCCCGCAGGCTGCACAAAAGATGGATGCATCTCGCGCTGCAGCGGCCTATCGGGCGGCGGAACGACTAGGTCGTTCGTCGCGTCGATCCAGTGAATGGCAGCGCCTTTGCGATGCCGACAGGACCCGTAGTTCGGTGCGTCCGTTCAGCGATCTTTTCGCTGACGATACCTATGAGATCGAGGACACCGACTTCTACGACATCCCCGAACCCGATGGTATCGACCACAAGGTGCGCGCAGCCTATCTGCTCGCAGCCGTGATGGCCGGGACCTTCTGTATGGCTGTCGGCGCCTTCTTCGTCTTCTAGTCAGCTTCGCTTCGGGCCTCGATCAGTGCGCGGATAGGCGCATAGCTCGACCTGTGCTCGGGGCAGGGGCCATGCTCGGCCAGCGCCGCACGGTGCGCCGCCGATCCGTAACCCTTGTGACGCGCAAAACCATAGACGGGATATTGGCCGTCCAGTTCGACCAGCAGGTGATCCCGTGTGGTCTTGGCCAGAATAGAAGCCGCGGCGATGGACAAGGACTTGCCGTCGCCCCCCACGGCCACATCGACCTTGCACGGCAGGTTGAACTTGTAGTTGCCGTCGATCAGTGCCCCCGCAGGCGCAATCCCCAACATCGCTATGGCTCTTTGCATGGCCAGTTCGGTCGCGCGCAGGATGTTCATGGCGTCGATCTCCTCGACCGAGGCATGACCGATACCCCACGCCAGCGCCTTTTCCTTAATGACCGGCATCAAGGCCTCGCGACGCTTTTCCGTCAGGGCTTTGGAATCGTTCAGACCCGCCGGAATATCATCAGGGTTCAGGATCACCGCCGCCGCCGTTACCGGCCCCGCCCAAGGCCCGCGCCCGGCCTCGTCCACTCCGCAAACCACGCCCTTACACACGGCCGCCAGATGGTTCTCCAGATCCATCGTCAGCGGAGCTTTGATCTTCTTCACACGGGGCGTTTTGGTCGCGGTGGTCATAGGCGCTGTATGCCGCGAAGCCTGTGCAGGCGAAAGTGGCGATCCGTCGATGGCAACGGTTACTTGAAGGGCAAATCAATGTAGCGTGGATAGTCCAAGAGGCACAGAACCGGAGCGCCAGCGATCGCTAGGAAATATCCATGGCTGTGGTGGGTTTGCGCGCTTGTGTTTTACGTCGTCGTTGGTGTTTTGAACGCGAAATACGGCATCCTTGAACATCGTGGCGAGAGGCGGGCCAAGCAGGAGCTGGTTCTGGCTGGTTATCCAGACGCATCGGCGTCTCGGGTGGCAAGCATTGCCCAAACCTGGCGTTGTCGGGAGCAGTTTGAGCGCAAGGTGCTCGTGAAGGCCTACGTGTGGAAAAGCGGGGACCAATCCGGCCTCTACTGTATCCCGAGGGATGGTAGGCCGACCAAGCTGTTGCTGGATGAACAGAACTAGGCTCTAGGTGGTATGGGGGCGTCTGAAGCCGTCGCCTCGGCAATCTGTTCGCGCAGCCATGTATGGGCTGGATCGGCGCGGCGGCGCTCGTGCCAAATCTGGATATAGTCGAAGCTCGGAATATCGAACGGCACGGTATGGATGCGCACGTGCGGGTGACCCTTCAGGGGGCTTAGCGACCGCTCCGCCACCGTCAGGATCATATCCGTTCCCTCGATCAAGGCGAGGGCCGTGCCCCAGTGGGGTAGGATCGCGGTGATCTCACGGCTGTGTCCTGCGGTCTCCAGCGCGCGGTCGATCTCGGAACTGGTCGCGTTCTGCATCGCGACCAGCAGGTGCGGACGGGCCAGATAGGTTGCGAGCGACAACTCTGCCGCGCCATCGAGTGTTCGGCCATCGAGCAGGCAGGCGAAGTTCTCGACAAACAGGCGCTGGCTGTCGATCTGGCGCGGCAGGGCTTCGAATACGCCCAGCGCCAGATCAAGCTCGCCATCCAGCACCGCCCGCACGGCGGCGTCGCGGCTGAGTTGAGTGATCTTGAGCCGGACATGCGGTGCTATCTTCCGCAAGGCCCGCAGCAGGGGCGGCAGCACAACCGACGAGCCATAGTCCGACATGGCCAGATGGAATGTGCGTTGCTCGGTGGCCGGATCAAACGGGGCGGGCACCAGCAGGCGGCGAAGTCCGTCCAGCGTCTGTTCCAGCTCAGGCCGCAGCGCCAGCGCAACCGGACTGGCCACCAGCTTGCCGTTCTTGCGTAGCAGCAGCGGGTCATCGAACAGATGGCGCAAACGGTTCAGTGCATGGCTGACCGCAGGCTGGCTCATGTTCAACTGTGTGGCTGCACGCGACACATGCTGCGTGCTGAGCAGGGCTTCCAGCACCACAAGCAGGTTCAGATCAACGCCGCGAAGGCTATTCGTCTTGTGCATACCGTCTATGATAATGATGAAATGTTATTTGTCCTGATAATAAGTCAGGGTCCGGTCACTCCAAGGAGAGATCGAGATGAACAGCCAGACCTACCCCCTGATTTTAGCCGCCATCATCACCGGAGCTGTGGTGCCGTTTCAGGCCGGAGCCAACGCCATGATGGGGCGCACGCTAGGCCATCCACTGTGGGGATCGGTGGTGTCACTGTTGGTCAGCATCATCTGCATCCTGCCGATACTGGCCATGGCGCGCGTAGAGGCTCCAACCCTGTCCAATCTTGCGCAGGCTCCCAAATGGGTGTGGCTCGGCGGCATTGTCGGACTGGTCTATGTGACGGGCGCGTTGCTATTGGCCCCGCGTCTTGGCGCGGCGGGGTTCATTGCCGCGGTCATTTTCGGCCAGATGCTGGCATCGGTCGTCATCGACCAGTGGGGATTGGTTGGCCTACCCCAGCGCGAGTTGAGCGTCTCCCGCATCGGAGGGCTGGGCATTATCTTCGTGGGGCTGTTGGTGATGCAGATGCAAAGCCTGCTGCCCAAGCCTGCGTCGGGTCTCTAGGGATTACTGGGCGCAGGCATTGTCGCGGCATCCAGTCGTTTGAGAATGGCGTCACGATAGGTGCGGCTCAGCACCAGTTCGGTAC
>JAEZHG010000205.1 GCA_023436945.1 Pseudomonadota bacterium
CATGGGCCGTCCGTGCGTCTCGGGCGCTGGTGAAATCCGCATCGACGACAAGTCGGGCACCTTCACCGTGCGTGGCCGTACCTTCAAGGCCGGTGACATCATCACCATCGACGGCGGCAAGGGCGAGGTGCTGGAAGGCGCTGTGGCCATGATCGAGCCGGAACTGACGGGCGACTTCCAGACCCTGATGGCATGGGCCGACGACGTGCGCCGCCTGAAGGTTCGCGCCAACGCCGAAACCCCGCTGGACGCCAAGACCGCACGCGGCTTCGGTGCCGAAGGCATCGGCCTGTGCCGCACCGAGCACATGTTCTTCGACGAGACCCGTATCGCCGCTGTGCGCGAGATGATCCTGTCGGACGACGAGGCTGGCCGCCGTGCGGCTTTGGCCAAGATCGCGCCGTTCCAGAAGTCCGACTTCGTTGAACTGTTCACCATCATGTCGGGCCTGCCGGTCACGGTGCGTCTGCTGGACCCGCCGCTGCACGAGTTCATCCCGCATACCGAGGCTGAAATCGACGCACTGGCCGCGACCCAGGGTCTGGACGCCGACAAGCTGAAGCGCCGCGCCAAGGACCTTCAGGAAACCAACCCGATGCTCGGCCACCGTGGCTGCCGTCTGGGTGTGGCCTATCCTGAAATCTACGAGATGCAGGTCCGTGCCGTGCTCGAGGCCGCTCTGGAGGTCAAGAAGACCACGGGCGAGGCTCCGATCCCCGAGATCATGCACCCGCTGGTCGCTCTGGGCCTCGAGATGAAGTACCTGCGCGAGCTGACCGACAACACCGCCAAGGCCGTGTTTGCGGAAGCTGGCGACAGCGTCGAATATCTGGTCGGCACCATGGTGGAGCTGCCGCGTGCGGCCCTGCGCGCTGGCGATCTGGCCGAGCATGCCGAGTTCTTCTCGTTCGGCACCAACGACCTGACCCAGACGACCTTCGGCATCAGCCGCGATGACTCGGGTCGGTTCCTGCAAGCCTATCTGGACAAGGGTATTTTCGAGAACGATCCGTTCGTTCGCCTTGACCAGAACGGCGTGGGCGACCTGATCCGCATCGCCGAGGAACGCGGCCACAAGCAGCGTCCGGGCATGAAGATGGGCATTTGTGGCGAACACGGCGGTGATCCGTCGTCGATCGCCTTCTGCGAGGAAGTGGGGCTGGACTACGTGTCCTGCTCGCCGTACCGCGTGCCGATCGCCCGTCTGGCTGCGGCTCAGGCGGCTCTGGTGGCCAAGTCGGGTATCGCCCGTGAAAAAGACCGCTAAGCTTGGTCATAAGTATTAATAAGAAGGTGGTCCAAGTGGCCGCCTTTTTTATTGCTATAATTTGACATAATTCACAGAACGCTGTGTGTGTTTTTAAATGCACACTGATGACGCTTGTGTAAACGGGCGTGGAACGAGCGTACTACAAGCTCGTTTTTGTATCCGAGCTGGGACGCAAGGCGTGTTCGCTTTGAGTTCAACTCCAGCAAGGAGATTATTAAATGCGTAAGTTTGTTATTGCTGCTGGCGCTATCGCTACTGTTGCTTTCGGCGGCGCTGCCGTTGCTCAAACTTCACCTGCCGCTTTCCAGAACGGCCCGGTTTACTACGGTAACCTCGGCTATTCGCAACTGGACCAGTCGGATGGTGACCTCGGCGCGATCACCGGCCGTTTCGGTGCCAAGTTCAATCCGAACTTCGGTGTTGAAGGCGAAGTCTCGGTTGGCGTTAAGGACGACGACTTCACCATCGCCGGCGTGAACGGTTCGGTGAAGCATGAGTATGACGCTGCGGCCTATGTCGTCGGCACCCTGCCGATCAACGACCAGTTCGAGCTGTTCGCTCGTGGCGGTTACGGCACCACCCAGATCAAGTCGGAACTTGGCGGCTTCTCGCGCAAGGCTGACGGCACGAGCTGGAACTACGGTGCTGGCGCTAACTTCTACTTCGATGCCCAGAACGGCATTCGTGGTGACTGGACCCGTCGTGACTTCACCGACAGCGACGCTGGCGAAGTGGACGTCTACTCGGTTTCGTACGTCCGTCGCTTCTAAGCGCGTCTGAATAAGGACTGGTCGGCGTCAACGGATCCGCCGGCCGGTTTCCTCCCCCGATGATCCGTATCAGGCAGGACTGCCCCTCAAGGCCTCTGGCGTGCGTACGCAAAGGCGAGGGGAGAGTCCTTCCAGTAAGGAGTTTCAAATGCGTAAGATCATGATGATGGCCGCTCTGGCCGCTGTTGCTGCTACCCCGGCTATGGCTCAATCGAGCGACTCGATGTGGAGCATGGACAATGCCCGTGGTTATGGCTCGCTGGGCTATAGCTATGCCGAAGACGCCTACACCGGCGCTGTCCAAGGCCGCATGGGTATCGAACTGAACCGCTACCTCGCTGTCGAAACCGAAGTTGGTATCGGCGTGAAGGACAAGGACTTCCAGGTCGCCAATGTTGACGGCACCCTGAAGCACGAGTGGGACGCTGCCGGCTATGTCGTCGGTAAGGTTCCGGTCGGCGAGAACTTCGAGCTGTTCGCTCGCGGTGGCTACGGCCACACCGAGATGAAGCGCACCCTAGGTAACACCACCACCGACGTTGGTGGCGACCACTGGGCCTACGGCGCTGGTGCAGAGTTCAAGCTGAACGCCGACAACGGCATTCGTGCTGACTGGACCCGTCGTGAGTTCAAGGGCGACCGTGACAACCTCGACGTCTATGGCGTCAGCTACGTCCGTCGCTTCTAAGCCCTAACCGGCTGAAACGACAAAGGCCCGCTCCGGAAACGGGGCGGGCCTTATGCTGTGCGCTTCAAACCGATCAGGCGTGAAGAATTTCCGGAGCGATAGCCCAGCGAAGCGAGCCTTCGCCAAACGGGCGGATGAAGAAGTCGCGATAGCGCTCGAACACCTCGATGATCTTGGTCTTGAGGTCCTGAGTCACCGATTCACCGCGCTGGCGCTTTATGGCCGCGACGCAGTTCACGACCATGTCCTGATGCGCCGATCCACCCATACGGTGCAGCACCAAAGCAATGTCGTGCGCCAACGGGTCGTCCAGCTTGGCGGCCCATGGCGAATTGTTTTCGACTTCTGTCTTCGTCATTACCGGATCCCAACCCCGATAAATTTAATCGAACAAGGGATTGCAAAAAAAAGCGAACAGTGCAAGCGCCAGATTCAGATTCTGGCGCTTACCTGTGAATTATCAGCGTTTTTCAACAAATACGGTGCCAGCCGAGTAGCCAGCGCCGAAGCTGCAGATCAGACCCTTGTCGCCTTTTTCAAAGCCATCGTTGTGCAGATGGAAGGCGATGATCGAACCTGCCGACGAGGTATTGGCGTATTCGTCGAGGATGATGACATTCTCTTCGGCGCTCGGTTCGCGGCCCAGAACGCGCTTACCGATCAGCTGATTCATATTGATGTTGGCTTGGTGCAGCCACATGCGCTTCAGGCCGTGCGGGTCGATACCCAGCTCGCCAGCGGTCTCGACGATCATCTCCGAGACCATCGGAACCACTTCCTTGAAGACCTTGCGGCCCTGCTGGACGAACAGCTTGTCGGTCAGGCCGTCCGAAGGGATCGGCTCTGCCGTATCGGTCGGCAGGTGGGTGCGGTTCAGGAAGCCGAAATTGTTGCGGATATTGTTCGAGAAGGCCGTTTTCAGCGAGCTGCCCAGAATGGTCCAGCCGCCTTCGCCTGCATTGGCTTCGTTCTCGATGATCACCGCAGTCGCTACGTCACCGAAGATGAAGTGGCTGTCGCGGTCCTTGAAGTTCAGGTGCGCCGAGCAGATCTCGGGGTTCACCATCAGAACGGCCTTGTTGTTGCTGGCGGCGAGGTCAGCGGCGGTCTTGATGCCGAAGGTCGCCGAGGAGCAGGCCACGTTCATGTCGAAGGCAAAGCCCTCGATACCCAGTGCCTGCTGCACTTCGATGGCCATGGCCGGATAGGCGCGCTGCATGTTCGATGCGGCGCAGATCACGGCACCGATCTCGCTGACCGGCTTGCCCCAGCGCGCGATGGCGTCCTTGGCGGCTTCGACGGCCATTTCGGCGAGGATGGAGATTTCGTCGTTGCTGCGGGCCTCAAGGCGCGGAGCCATGCGCGACGGGTCAAGGATACCTTCCTTGTCCATCACGAAGCGGCTCTTGATGCCCGAAGCCTTTTCGATGAAGGCGCTGGACGAGTGGGACTTCGGCTCGATCGTACCGGCTTCGATGTCCGCAGCATTGGCCGCGTTCCACTGGTCGACCCAGGTGTTATAGGCCAGTACCAGCTCGTCGTTCGAAATCGACTGCTCGGGGGTGTAGAGGCCGGTGGCGGCAATAACGGCTTTTTGCACTTCGTTTCTTCCTCACGCTCATTGGCGCGGTTCGCTTGAGTCTCACGACCCTTAAGGGGGTCTTGTCGGGACTTTGCGGCGAACTTCTGACCGTCAGTGGAGCGCGCTTCGATAAATGTTTGAGTCTATCAATAGGACGGTGGAAGGCTGCGGTCGAGACTTGCCTTCATGCCGCGATACCAACGTCGGATACGCCCGCGCGGCGCAGGGGGCAGGGGCGTGTCCCGCGCTGCGATCAGGATGTTCACAAGGTCCTCTGCCTCGCAGTGCCAACCCTCCGGCGTGACATAGACCGGATAGTCGATCAGGGCCGCGTGGATCAGTTCATCAAGGCTGATCTGGCGACCGCGCCGCTCGAAGGTCATGCGGTCCTCGGTCAGGCCCCATCCGGCATAGAAGGGACGGCCATAGACACTGACCGGCTTGCCCCTCATCAGCGCCTCAAAGCCAGACAGGGAGGTCAGGGTCGCCAAGCGGTCGCAGGCGTTCAGCAGGTCGATGATGTCCATATCATCGGCCACGGCGTCCACTTCGCTCATCGCATGGGCATCGAGCAGGCCGGGGCGGTTGCCCGAGGTCACATCCGGATGGTTGCGATAGATCAGGAAATGGTCGGGATAGTCCGCCCGTGCGGCCTCGACGAGGCCGGAGTTGGTCTTGATGTCTCCGCATCCGGTCAGGATGGACTTGTCGTTCTCGACCTGACCGACCACCAGAAGGATCGGCTTGTCCGTCGGCCAGTCAGCGGGCAGGGCGCTGCCCTTGAGGTTGTATTTCGACAGCCCCGCACCGACGACTTTTTCGCGGAGAAGGCGGGCGCGTTCCAGTTGGCGCGGTGACAGGGCATTGCCCGCGATCAGGCTTTCCAGACGGCTTGGCGTTCTTGGGTCGTAATAGACGCCCTCGTCGTCCAGAGCGACGGACAGCGCTCCGAAGAAGTCCGATCCCAGACCGCGTGAGCGGATAAAGCCGTCCTCCATCCGGACGGTCGGGCCTTCATAGCTATCGGCGGCGGCACGGATGATCGGGTTTTCCTTGCCCGCCCACCAGATCAGCTTGCCGTTGTTGGCGCGGGCGTCGGCTAGGGCCGAGGAAGAGTGCCAGAAGTAACGGACGGTGCCTTTAGGGCTGTTCAGCAGGCGTCGCACAGGCGGGCGCTTGGCGGGCGCAAAACCGACCGCGGACCAATGGCCCGCCAGACGGTCGGCGCGGTCACGAAGCGAAATAAGACGCTCAAGCGCATCCTCGGCCTCGCACCGCTGACCGGTCACCGGATCGACATAACGGGTGTAGCGGATCATGGCCGCGGCCACGACCTGTTCCACCGTTCGCGGGTGGCCACGTCGGCCTGTCAGCACCTTGTCCTGCGTCAGGCCCCAGCCTGCATAGAAGGGTGCACCGAAACAGGTCACGCGCTTGCCCCGCAGCAGGGCCTCGAACCCGAGTGCCGAGGTCACGACATAGACCGAGTCCACCGCATCCAGCAGTTCGGCAGGGCGCACGTCTGTGTCGATGAGCGTGACACCCACCAA
>JAEZHG010000270.1 GCA_023436945.1 Pseudomonadota bacterium
GATGCGGGCCATGAAGGCGTGGAAGTGGGCGCGAACCTTCTTCTGCTCCGGCGTCGAGGCATAGAAGAGGTCCATCAGCATGGACTTTCCGCGACCGGGCGGTCCCCAGATATAGATGCCACGCACATCAGGCAGCGAGCCAAACAGGCCTTTCTTGGCCAGATCGATTTCCAGCCGTTCCAGCTCTCCGATCAGCGCCACCTGCGCTGGATCAGGATTGATGACGCCCTCTTCGAGGCGGATGTCATAGGCGTTACGGATGCGGGAGGTCATGCGCAGCAGATAGTCCGCAAAGCCTCAGGTTGGAAGGCACCCGCTCGTAAAACGATGGACTTGGATAATTTTGGTTGCACTGCACACGCGAAAGCACCACATCCAGAAACTCTGTTTCAACAACCATCCCAAAAGGTAGATTTTATCATGGGCTATCGCGTCGCCATCGTAGGCGCCACCGGCAATGTCGGTCGGGAAATGCTGGCCATTCTCGAGGAACTGAACTTCCCCGTCGAGAAAATGCACGCGATTGCCTCACGAAAATCTAAAGGCATGGAAGTCGCCTGGGGCGACAAGACCATCAAATGCGAAGACATCGAGCAGTTCGACTTCACTCAGGTTGATATCGTTCTGATGTCGGCCGGTGGCGCTGTGTCCAAGGAATGGTCGGAAAAGATCGGCAAGCTTGGCCCGATCGTGATCGATAACTCCTCGGCCTTCCGCAAGGACCCCGACGTGCCGCTGATCGTGCCGGAAGTGAATCCGGACGCTGTGAAGGTGGCCAAGAAGAAGAACATCATTGCCAACCCGAACTGCTCGACCGCTCAGCTGGTCGTGGCACTGAAGCCGCTGCACGACGCCGCCAAGATCAAGCGCGCTGTCGTCTCGACCTATCAGTCGGTTTCGGGCGCAGGCAAAGAGGGCATGGACGAGCTGTGGAACCAGACCAAGGCTGTTTATGGCCTTGGCGACACCACGCCCAAGAAGTTCCCCAAGCAGATCGCCTTCAACGTCCTGCCGTACATCGGCTCGTTCCGTGACGACGGCTATACCGACGAAGAAGCCAAGATGTGGGACGAGACCCACAAGATGCTCGACCCGAACATCAAGCTGACCGTCACCTGCGTGCGCGTTCCCGTCTTCGTGGGCCACTCCGAAGCTGTGACCGTCGAGTTCGACCGACCGATCGAGCCGGACGAGGCACGCGACATCCTGCGTGAAGCGCCGGGCGTTCTGGTCGTCGATAAGCTGGAACACGACGGCTACATTACTCCGGTGGATGCCGCTGGCGAGCACGCCGTCTTCGTGTCGCGTATCCGCAAGGACCCGACCGTCGAGAACGGTCTGACCTTCTGGGTCGTGTCGGACAACCTGCGCAAGGGTGCGGCATTGAACGCGGTCCAGATCGCCCAACTGCTGGACGAAACCGGAACCATCACGCCGAAGTCCGGCATCCGGACCATGATCGTCTGATCCGAACAGCGCCCCGGAGTACTGCTCCGGGGCGTTTTACTATCCACTGTCTTCGGCCTCCCCGCCCAAGGTGAACTGTGAACGCGTCCCCCGCTACCCACGAGACCCGCACCGCCGTTTTCGCAGGCGTATTCTGCTATCTGATCTGGGGGTTCATCCCTCTGGCCTTCCAGCAGATGGCCCATATCGGAGCCTCGCCGTGGGAGATTATGGCCCACCGCGCCGTGTGGGGTGTGGTTTGGGCAATGCTGCTGGTCCTTCTGGCCAAGCAGGGCGCACAAATCTTCAGCGTCTTCCGGCAGCCAAAAGTGCTGGTCTGGCTGGCGCTCTCGGCCAGTATCATCGCCGGTAACTGGATCATCTATATTCTGGCGGTGAACAGTGGCCGCACGCTGGATGCCTCGCTGGGCTATTATCTGAACCCACTGCTGAACATGGCGGCGGGGGCCATGATCTTCCGCGAACGCATTAGCGGCGCAGGCAAGGTCGCCATGGGTCTGGCCGCTATCGGTGTGGCGATCCAGACCGCAGCCCTTGGCCATGCGCCGTGGATTTCGCTGGGCCTTGCCCTGACCTTCGCCGCCTATGGCATCATCCGCAAACGCGTTCAGGCGGATGCCCAGACGGGGCTGTTCATCGAGTGCCTGTTCCTGACCCTGCCGGGGCTCGCCTATATGATCTGGCTGGAGACCTCGGGGCAGGGGCATTTCCTGAACTCGCCCGTGTCGATGTTCTGGCTGCTGTTTGCAGGCCCGATTACAGTCATTCCGCTGATGCTCTTCTCGTGGGCAGCGCGTCGTATGCCGTTGTCCAGCATGGGCTTCTTGCAGTTTCTGGCCCCGACAATCGTGTTCCTGATCGGCATGGCACAGGGCGAGCCGCTCAGCCCGCTGCGCATCGTCAGCTTCGTTTTCATCTGGGCCGCAGTGGCTGTGTTCATCTACGGCGCGCTGCGGTCGGCCAGACGCCGCATTGGTGTCGCACAACCGCGTTAAGTGGCCACGTTGAGTTCACAACCGTTTCAAGGCTAGAACAGGGAATGATCCGCACCCGCATCCTGCCCGCACTGGCCCTGTCGTCGCTTATCGCCCTGGGCGTTCCTGCCTGTGCTACGGCGCAGGACGAGATCATCCGCACCGCCCGCACCGAGGGGCCGAGCGAGGCCCGCTCGGAGGTCGCGCTGACGCCGGCGGCGGCATCGGCTGCGGCCTTTGACCAGATCAGCGCCACGCTGGATGACGCCGCTGCCGCTTGGTCGGAAGGCGACATCGACAAGGTCATGGGCTTCTATGACCAGAACCAGCCACTGCTGGTGCTTCTGGCCAATGAGCCGTTCAAGGGTCCAGAGCCGGTGCGCGGCATGCTGGAAGCCCGCGCCGCCCGTCAGGGCGGTCTGGGCATCATGAACTATGAGTGGTTCGAGACCCTGCAACTGGATGCCCATACGGCCATTGCTTCGGGCCGTATGATCATCACGCGCAACGGCACCCACTATCGCGGCCTGTTCACCCGCGTGCTGCGCCGAACCGAAGACGGCTGGCGCATTATGCACGATCAGATGGCAGTGCCGCCGGAAGCCTGATTACAGGCTGGCGTAGACCGCATTGACCAGAGCCACAGCTCGGGGATCACCCAGCAGATGTGGCGACTGGCGGTTCATCACATAGGCACCTGACACCTTGGCGGCGGCATCGGCCCACACCAGCGAGCCGCCCCAGCCACAGTGGCCCAGCGCATCGGCGTTCGGGCCAAAGATGTTCAGCCCCTCATTGCGCATAAGGCCCGCCGCCCACGAAAGGTCGAACGGCAAGATCTTGTCCGCGCCGTGAATGCGCTGTTTCGACAGTTCGGCAATGGTCGCTTCCGACAGGAAGCTCTTGCCGCCATAGCGACCGCCATTGGCGATGATCGACAGGACACGCGCAAGGTCGGCGCCCGAGGCATGCATATTGGCTGAAGGGATTTCAGCCTGACGCCATTCCGCCGAGCCACGGCCACCGGGGGCGGCGCCCTTGTTCACAAAGGCGGCCATCTTCAACTCGTCCAGTTGGCCGAGGTTCGGAAGGGCGCTGGGGCGTTTCATCTCGGCGGCGCGGTCATGCTCGCTCGGCGGGGTGCCGATCCAGAGATCAAAACCGAAAGGCTCGCAGAAGTCTTCGCGCAGGGCCGTGCCCATGCTTCGGCCATCAACGAGGCGGAACAGCTCGCCCGCCATCAGGCCGATAGAGATCGGGTGATAGCCCGACGCCGTGCCCGGCTCCCACATCGGCTTTTGCGCGGCCAGACGCGCCAGAACTGCGGGCGGATCATACCAGATCGACGGCTCGACCGGCTCGTCAAAGCCGGGCAGGCCGGACTGGTGGCTCATCAGTTGACCGACCGTCAGCTCGCCTTTGCCGTTCTGGGCAAACTCGGGCCAATAGGTCGAAACCTTCTCGTCATAGGACAGCAGGCCACGCTCGACACACAGGGCGATGAGCAACGACATAACGGCCTTGCCGCTCGAAAACACCGGAACCAGAGTGGTCTGGGTAAAGGGTTTCTCGCCCGCCACATCGGCGGTTCCCGCCCACAGATCAATGGCGGTTTCACCCTCGACGGTTATGGAGAAGCGGGCACCAACCTCGTTCAGCCCTTCGGGCGCATTGGTGAAGTTCGCGGCGAAGGCATCCTTCACGGCGTTGAACGAAGCGGGGCACGTGCCGTGGATTTCGACAGACTGGGTCATGGCCTTGGTCTAACCCGATAGGCGACCAAGGTCACGACCCGATGTTCGGTCTCAAGGCTGGCGACGGTTGTCGCTTTGCTTGCGGATGGCCTCGAACTCGGCGCCTGCGCTCCACTGGGGCCAGTCGGAGCCATTGGCCAGATCGCGACCGACCTCATAGAGCAGTTGCAGGTCTGCCGCCGCGCCTTCCATGGTCCAGTCGTCGGTCCATTCATCCGTGGGCTGATGATAGCGGTTGGCGACGTAATCACGGCTCGCCGCATTGTGTCCGGTAAAGCCCGCCGCCGCGAAAAGGGCAGGGACGCCCGAGCGCGCCAGAGGGAAGTGGTCCGAACGATAGAAGGCGCCCGCCTGCGGTGCCGGATCGGGGATCAAGCGGCGCCCGTCGCGCTCGACCTTTACTTTCAGACGGCCATCCAGATCAGACTTGTCCGGCCCGATCACCACCACCGTCGGATCGATATCCTTGCCCGGCAGCAGGCTGTCGAGGTTGATATTGGCAACGGTCGTTTCCAGCGGCCATACCGGATTGGCGGCATAGTATTCCGCGCCCAGTAGGCCGTTTTCCTCGGCGGCCCAAGCTACGAAACCGACCGAACGACGCGGCTTTGGCCCCTCGGCAAACAGGCGCGCGACCTCAAGAATACCGGCCACGCCCGTCGCATTGTCGACGGCGCCGTTATAGATGTCGTCGCCGTTCTTGGGCGTTGCGCGGCCATAGGCATCCCAGTGGGCGCCATACATCACCGTCTCGTCCGGACGCTCCGCACCGCGCACGCGGGCCAGCACGTTTCGGGTCTGGACGCGGTCGTGTTTCTGGCCAAAGTCGATGGTCATGCCGACGCCGGACAGTTCCACAGGCTGGAAGTCCTGATTGCGGGCAGCTTCTCTCAGCGCCGCCAGATCATGGCCGCCAAGCGCCACCAGCTTTTCAGCCGCCTCGCTGGAAATCCAGCCCTGTGCCGCGACGCGTTCCTTCATCGGATCGGCGCGGACGATATCGAAATCGGGTGCCGTGGATGAGGCTTCCAGTGTGGACCACGGATAGCCCGCGCCCGCCGTGTCGTGGATGACCAGAACGCCTGCCGCGCCCTGTGCGGCAGCTTCCTGGAATTTGTAGGGCCAGCGGCCATAGAAGGTCATGGCGCGGCCATCGAAACGGTTGGCGACCGGATGGCCATCTGGCGCATCGAAGTCCGGATCATTGACGATCACAAGGATCAGCTTGCCGCGAACATCGACGCCTTTGAAATCGTCCCAGCCGCGCTCGGGCGCACTGACGCCATAGCCCGCAAACACAACCGGCACATTGTCCAGCTGAATACGGTCCACCGGACGGTCCGAGCCGACGATAATGTCCTTGGCGCGCTCGAAGGTGAGGGTGTGATCGCCGGCAATGGCCCTGAGGGTCGCGGGGCCGTCCTGCATGGTGCGGCTGACCTCGGCGACCTGAACCCAACTGCCGCCCTTTCCACCCGGCTCGAGGCCAAGGCCCTCGAACTGGGCAATCAGCCACTCAACAGTGCGGTCCTCCCCCACAGTTACAGGGCCACGGCCTTCGAAATAGTCGGACGAAAGCTCGCGGGTCAGGTTGTTCAGCAGAACCGGATCAATGGTCTGGGCCACCGCGGGCGCACCTGCGACCAGAGCCGCCATTAAGGCCAACTGGCCCACACCGAACTTTGCCGAACGCAACATGGTCTTCTCCCTCGGAACCCTTAGGCTGCAAGGCTGACCGCGTTTTCGGCTCTATGTCGAGGCTTTAGCCTGCAAATATTTGGAGACGCCGCTGGCCACGACCACACCCGACGCAAAGCAGGCCTGCAGAAGATAGCCACCCGTCGGCGCTTCCCAATCGAGCATTTCACCGCAGACGAACACACCCGCCATGGTCTTGAGCATCAGGTTCCCGTCGATCTGGTCCAACTTGATACCGCCCGCCGAAGAGATAGCGCGGTCGATACCCTGAACACTGTCGAGGCGCACCGGAACAGACTTGATCAGCACAGCCAGTCCATCGGCATCGTCCGGCATGGGGCCAGCCTCCCGCATCAGGGCGATGGAGGGGGCATCCAGATTGAGCGCCTTGCGCAGATGGTTGGACAGGCTGTTCTTGCCACGCGGGCTGGACAGGCGGCGCTTAAGACCATCGAGCGATAGATCGGGGCGCAGATCAACGCGCACCTCCGTAGAGCCGCTCTCCAGAATAGCCTCGCGGATCTGTGCCGAGAGCGCATAGACCACACCGCCTTCAAGACCATAGGTCGCGATCATGGCCTCGCCGCGTGCTGTGCGCCCTTGATGGGTCAGAGCCATGTTCTTGATCGGTTGGCCTGCAAAGCGCTCTTTCATCACATCGGACCACGAGACGCCAAAGCCGACATTGGCGGCGCGAAGCGGGCTGACAGTAATGCCGTTGTCCTGCGCCCAGTGCGTCCAGCCACCGTCAGAGCCAAGCTTGGCATAGGAGCCGCCGCCCAGCGCCAGAATAATGGCTTCGGCCTCGAACGCCTTTTGGCCCTGCGGCGTATCAAACAGCCATGCCTGACCTTGGCGGCCAATCCAGTTGTGGCGGGTATGGATACGGACGCTCAAAGCCTCCAGCCGTGCGAGCCATGCCCGCAGCATGGGCGAGGCCTTCATCGCCTTTGGAAATACCCGACCGGATGTGCCAACGAAGGTTTCCTGTCCCAGATCATCGGCCCATTTCCGCAAGGCGGTGGCATCAAAACTGTCGAGCCACCTAGCCAAGGCTTCGCGGGCCTCGCCATAACGACCATCGAAGTTCGGGCGAGGCTCGGAGTGTGTCAGGTTTAGCCCGCCGCGTCCTGCCATCAGGAATTTGCGCGCCACCGAAGGCATCTTTTCGAACACATCGACATTGTGCCCCGCCATAGCCAAGCGCTCGGCGGCCATCAGTCCGGCAGGACCAGCACCGATGACAAGAATGCGCGAGGAAGAGGGGGAGGCAGCAGGGGTGTTCATGCCGCCTTCCTACCGGAATGCGCTCAAAGCGCCTATATGAACGTCATGAGCGTTGCCTTTACCCGTGAAGAAGACCTTGAAGCGACCGCCGCCGATCTGGTGGATCGCCCCGTATCGACGCATCCGAACTGGGTGACGAAGGAAGGGCTGGAGCAGATCGAGGCCGAGCTGGCTGCGGCCAAGGCGGCCTATTCGGGCGCGCAGGTATCTGGCTCTATCGAGGCGGACCGCACCGCCATGGCCCGCGCCACGCGTGATCTGCGCTATTGGATGGCGCGACGCGGTACTGCCCAACTGGTCGAGGTCGAGAAAGACGGTCGCGTGCGCTTTGGCGGCACCTTCACCATCGAGCGCGAGGATGGCCGCACCCAAAGCTGGAAAATCGTTGGTGAGGACGAGGCCGATCCCACCAAGGGCTCCATCAGCCATGTCTCGCCACTGGCCCGCGCCCTGATGGGCAAGCGGGTAGATGACGAGGCCGACGTGGCTGGACAGACCGTAGCCGTCATCGCCGTCGATGAATAAAAAAGGCCTCCGGCAGAACCGGAGGCCTTCTTCATAATGGGCTTAGCGACTTAGTAGCCGCCGGTGCCTTTTTCCTTGGCCACTGGCTGGAAGTCGCGAACGAACTGTTCCAGCAGACGCACCGACCAGCCCGCCGATCCGGCAGGCTTCACGTCATTGCCGCCGCCATAGGCGACATTGGCCATGTCGATATGCGCCCACGGGGTTTCCGGACGGACGAACTCGCCGATGAACACAGCGCCGGTACCTGCGCCCGGACCCGGCTCACCACCGTTACGCATGTCTGCGATCGGGGAGGAGATACGGCCCACATATTCCGGCATCAGCGGAAGTTGCCAAACGTCCTCGCCCGAGGTGCTGCCTGCGGCCTTGATCTGCTGCGCCAGCGCGTCGTGGCGGCTGAACAGACCCGCATAGTCCGGACCCAGCGCCCCGCCGACGGCACCCGTCAGGGTCGCCACATCAACGATAGCGGCAGGATTGAAGGTCACATCGGCCCAGTGGACAGCATCGGCCAGAACCAGACGGCCCTCGGCATCGGTCGAGCCGATCTCGATGGTCTTGCCATTCATGGCGGTCAGAATGTCACCCGGACGGATAGCGTTGCCGTCCGGCATATTTTCAGCCACGGCCGCGATGGCCACGACGTCTACCGGAGCGCCAGCCTTGGCCAGCGCCATGACCGTGCCGACCACACCAGCGGCGCCCGACATGTCCATCTTCATATTGCCCATATTGGCGCTGGGCTTGATGGAGATGCCGCCAGAGTCAAAGGTGATGCCCTTGCCGACCAGTGCCACCGGAGCGTCCGACTGGATGCCGCGATAGCGCACGGCAACGATAGCGGGCGGGCGCTGCGAGCCACGGCCCACGCCGAGGATGGCACCCATGCCAAGACGCTCCATCGCGGCCACGTCCAGAACCTCGACGGTCACGCCCTGAACGCCTGCGAAGGCTTCGCGCGTGCGGGCGGCGAACACTTCCGGATAGACGATGTTGGCGGGTTCGTTGGAGATGTTGCGGGTCCAGAAGACCGCATCGACAATATGCTGGCCGCGCGAGGCATAGTGATCCGCGGCGTGTACATCGTCCGACACCACAGTGATGGCACCCGGCAGAGCCATGGTGCGCGGCGCGGTGTTATAGAAATCAACGCGGTACTGGCCGATGCCAAGGCCGGTGGCGATCTGGGAAACGTTCGGGGTCGCGATGCCCTTGGCAGCAACAGTCAGGGTGCCGGTTTCCGACATCAGGGCGCGGCCCGCGATGGTGCCAGCAGTCTGGATGTCGTCCACGGCTGCGTCAGCGGCGAGGCCCACCACAAAGACGCGGTTCCAACCCGCAACATTGTACAGGCTGATGGTCTTGCGGGCACCGTAGTTGAAGCGGGCGGCCTTCAGGCCAGCCGATACGGCTTCGGCGGTTTGGGCGTCCAGACCACGGGCTGCCAGATCGGCTTCGCTGGATGCAAACACCACCAGAACGTCCGAAGGCGCGGGCATATTGGTGGTGAAGGCCACCTCGCGGACAGCCGCATAACGTGCCGGAGCACCCGTCTGAACCGGAGATGCGGCAGGCGCGGCGGCGCGGCGCGATTGGGCCTCGGCAGGTGCTGCGACGCTCATGCCGGTTGCGACCATCAGGGCAGCAACGGCCAGAGCAGATTTACGATAGATGGCAGGCATCAAACGGTCCCCTCAAAATAGATGGGGTGTTATGGCGCGTATGGTCCCGCTTGGGCAACCGAAGCCGTAGGCTTTTTGGTTTTTGCGCGGCGCTGTGTCGCGCAATCTGCATAACACGCCTCTTTGACAGCCTTGGCCTTGACCAGACCCAGCGCGCCAATCCAACCCCATGCGGGTTCCTTATGTGTTTTGTGTGGTTCTTCCACCTGTCTATTCCTTCGAAACTTTCGATAGATTATGGACAGAACAGAGATATCCGCACAAACGTGATTACCTAGCGATACACAAGGCTGGCTTATGGCTGACATATTAAATCGCATCGCGCCCGACGCCCTCAGGGTCTTCGAGGCCGCTGCGCGCCTGACCAGTTTTACGCGCGCCGCCGAGGAACTGGGCATGACGCAGGCGGCGGTGAGCTGGCGGATTCGTGATCTGGAGCAAAGGCTTGGCCGTCCGCTGTTCACACGTGGCACGCGACAGGTCAGCCTGACGAGCGAGGGCGAAAGACTGGCGGTTGCATCCACCGAGGCCATGTCGCTCTTGCGACGTGCGCTGATGGATATGATGGAGACGGATCACGGCATCCTGTCGATCACGACCCTGCAAACACTGGCAACGCAATGGCTGGCCAAGCGACTGGGCGAGTTTCAACTGGCCAATCCCGATCTGGCGGTGCGGGTCGATACCAGCCCCGTGCTGGCCACTCTGGGCAGTGATGGTCTGGATATCGGCCTGCGCTTCGGTTCCGGCAAATGGGCGGGGATGGAGTGCCGCTTTTTGCTGCCCGCCCTGTTTAGCCCCTTGTGCAGCCCTGCCATGGCCGAGCGACTGAACCTGAAACAACCATCCGATCTGGAGCGCGCCCACCTTGTGGGCGATCCGGACGAGTGGCGCGCGTGGTTTGCTGCGGCCAAGGTGCTGGATACCGGATCGGTCTCACCGCCCCGTCTGGTCGCAGACAATCAGGCAATGGAGGTTGCCGCCGCTATCGGTGATCAGGTCGTCGCACTCGGCTCGCCCATACTCTATGCGCGTGAACTTGAGCGGGGGCTGTTGGTCCAGCCTTTCAAACAAACTGTACCTTTGGCTGATGGCTACTGGCTCTGTTACCCGACAGGCCGACGTACGGTCAGCAAGATCACCCGCTTCCGCGACTGGGCTATCTCCATTGCCCGCGAAGACCCGCTGATCGCCGAAGCTGCCAAACAGATTGGCCGCGAGATCGGGGAGTTGGGCTAAAGGCAAAAAGAAAGGGCGGGACCTTTCGATCCCGCCCTTCCCAAAGGTTTCGGATGAAACGGACTTAGAAGTCCATGCCACCCATACCGCCCATGCCGCCCATGTCCGGAGCGCCGCCAGCAGCGGCCTTCTTCGGAGCATCAGCGATAGCAGCTTCGGTGGTGATCAGGATGCCGGCAACCGAGGCAGCCGACTTCAGAGCCGAACGCACAACCTTGGCCGGATCGATCACGCCCATTTGGACGAGGTCGCCATACTCTTCGGTTTGAGCGTTGAAGCCGAAGGTGGCTTCGGTCGATTCCAGAACCTTACCGACGACGATCGAACCTTCGACGCCCGAGTTTTCCGAGATCTGACGGATCGGAGCCTGCAGGGCGCGACGGACGATGTTGATACCAGCCTTCTGGTCAGCGTTAGCGACTTCCAGGGTAGCCAGAACCTTCGAGGCCTTCAGCAGGGCCACACCACCGCCCGGGACGATACCTTCGTCCGCAGCAGCGCGGGTTGCGTTCAGGGCGTCGTCGACGCGGTCTTTCTTTTCCTTCACTTCGACTTCGGTCTCACCGCCGACGCGCAGGACTGCAACGCCACCGGCCAGCTTGGCCAGACGCTCTTGCAGCTTCTCGCGGTCGTAGTCCGACGAGGTCTCTTCGATCTGGCGCTTGATCTGGCCAACGCGGGCTTCGATCTTGTCCTTCTCGCCAACGCCTTCAACGACGGTGGTGTCTTCCTTGGTGATGACGACCTTCTTGGCCTTACCAAGCATGTCGAGGGTCACGGTTTCCAGCTTGATGCCGAGATCTTCCGAGATGACTTCACCGCCGGTCAGGGTGGCGATGTCTTCCAGCATGGCCTTGCGGCGGTCGCCGAAGCCCGGAGCCTTGACGGCAGCAACGCGCAGGCCACCGCGCAGCTTGTTGACGACCAGGGTCGCCAGCGCTTCGCCTTCGATGTCCTCTGCGATGATCAGCAGCGGACGGCCCGACTGAACAACAGCTTCCAGGATCGGGAGCATCGGCTGCAGCGAGGTCAGCTTCTTCTCGTGGAGCAGGATGAGCGGCTCTTCGAGAACGGCTTCCATCTTGTCCGGGTTGGTTATGAAGTACGGCGACAGGTAGCCGCGGTCGAACTGCATGCCTTCGACGATGTCGACAGTGGTTTCAGCCGTCTTGGCTTCTTCCACGGTGATCACGCCTTCGTTGCCAACCTTGGCCATGGCTTCGGCGATCAGGCCACCGATTTCGGTGTCGCCGTTGGCCGAGATGGTGCCGACCTGAGCGATTTCCGAGTTGTTCGAAACCGGCTTCGAGATCGACTTCACTTCTTCCAGAACAGCTTCGACAGCCTTATCGATGCCGCGCTTCAGGTCCATCGGGTTCATGCCGGCGGCAACGGCCTTCAGGCCTTCTTGCACGAGGGCTTGAGCCAGAACGGTTGCAGTGGTGGTGCCGTCACCCGCCTTGTCGTTCGCCTTCGAAGCGACTTCGCGGATCATCTGGGCGCCCATGTTCTCGAAGGCGTCTTCCAGCTCGATCTCTTTGGCAACCGAAACGCCGTCCTTGGTCGAGCGCGGAGCGCCGAACGACTTTTGGATCACAACGTTGCGGCCCTTCGGACCGAGGGTCACCTTGACGGCGTTGGCGAGGATGTTGACGCCCTTGAGCATCTTGTCGCGGGCATCAGTGTTGAACTGAACGACTTTAGCAGCCATGAGTTCTACTCCTATATATCAGATTTAAATAAGGAATTCTGGAACAAACGGGTGCTTACGAGAGCACGCCCAGGATGTCCGATTCCTTCATGATGATCAGGTCTTCGCCTTCGATCTTCACTTCGGTGCCCGACCATTTGCCGAACAG
>JAEZHG010000272.1 GCA_023436945.1 Pseudomonadota bacterium
GCCAAGACCAAGGGACGCCGTATCGTCTTTGTGGGCGGTGACAGCCCGATGAACATCGACGGCATCAAGTGGTTCCTGCGCGAGTGCTGGCCGGCGGTTCGTCTGTCGGGCGCGCACCTGTTTGTTGTGGGGGCGGTCTGCAATGCTCTGGAAGAGTTCAAGGACGACGATCAACTGCATCTGCTGGGCAGGATCAACGAACTGGATCGCGTTTATGCCTTCTGTGATATCGGCATCAACCCGACCTATTATGGCGGCGGTCTGAAGATCAAAACCGTCGAGTATCTGGCTTCGGGTCTTGCGACTGTGGTTACGCCGGAAGGGGCACGGGGCATTCCCGATATCGTGGACAAGGCCATGGTTGTCGCAACTAACCGTGCCGAATTCATCGCTGCCACCATGCGTATGGTTCTCGATAAGAACCTGCGTCAGGAATATTCGGACGGTGCCCGCAAGCTGGCTGAAACCGAGTACTCGGGTAGACAGGCTCGCAGCTTCTCCAAGACTCTGGGGTACGCGCTATGATCAAGAAACGTCGCGTAATCGTAACCGGTGACCTGCTGCGCCTGACCCACAAGGACAAGGTGCCGAGCCAGAATGCCAACATCCGCTGGCTTCACCGACTGATCCGCCGTCCGCTAACCCTGGCCACGGGCAGCGAGCCGACCATCATGCTGTCGGACGAGGATTTCGACTACAAGCTCTTCTACGAGAAGTGCACTGTAGATGCCGACATTTCGGGCTGGGCGAGCCTCTATGAGCAGGAGACTGTCACCCCTGCGGCTCTGGACATGATCCTCGCGCATTTTGGCGATGCGCTTGTGATCGGATTTGAGCTGAACGCAGTCTTCCGTCGCGCTTTCGAGCAACTGGGTATTCCCTACATCGATTGCGTGATCCACCCGGTGCGCTTCCTCGATGACCTGCTGTTTGGTTTCACGACCAATGTGCCGGAAATCTACGAAGCATTGATGCCGATGCGCTATGACGAGGAAAACATGTACCTCGCCGCTGCCGCTATCGAGGCGGCAGTGGTGCGCGAAGGGCCACTGCTTCCTGACGACATTTCGGTGCTGGCCATGGGCCAGACCTCGGACGACAAGACGATCATCCTTGATGGCCGTCTGCGTGGGTGGGGCGAGTTCAAGAACACCATGCGCGAACTGGTTCCGGCCAATCGCCGCGTCGCGTTCAAACCTCACCCTTACAGCCAGACCGAAGTCGACATCTACAACACCGGCCTGCTGCACCATCAGATCTTCGAGACCAACCACAACTTCTACAAGCTGCTGTCGCAGCCGCAGATCGAAACGGTTGTCAGCCTCAGCTCCAGCACCTCGATCGAGGCGCGCTACTTCGGCCGTAAGGGGGTGCACCTGCTGAAAGAGCCGTTCGACTTCGCCATGAGCGAGGATGAGGGCTTTGTCCGCGACCGTTACGTCTCGGTCTATGACCAGTGGCTGGGTGCCAATTTCTGGCGCACGATCCTGCGTCCGGTGATCGAGACGACGGCCAATGACAGCCGCGTTGTCGAGCCGTCACGCAACCGTCTGCGCATCTCGCTGAATGCCTTCTGGGGCTTCAACGAGGTCAGCATCGACCGCATGATTGCCCCGGGCCTGAGAAAGGCTCTGGCGCGCTAAAAACTGGTCGAGTGCCAATCTAAAAGGCCCGCACTGTGGAAACGGTGCGGGCCTTTTTCTTTAGACCATCTGGCTACCCGCACAGGCCTTCAGGCGGGCAAAGCTGATCAGGCCAAAGCCCGCCAACAGGGCGATGGCGGCAAACCCGATGACTGAGGTCACCGCCAGTGGCGCACCATAGAGGGCGCTGACGGACAAAGCCCCCGCCGCAATCGCCACGCCCATGGCGTGTGAAATCTGCTGCACGAGGCTGGAGACCACGCTGATCGAACTGGCCGAGCGTTTGGGCAGGTCTGCATAGCCCAGCGTGCCAAAGGCCACGATCTCGACCGAGCGCATGAAGCTGGCCGAAACCAGAATGACGGCGATGATCGCCAAGGGCCATGCGGCAGTGCTGAAGGCCGGTACGATAAAGCCCATCAGTGCCAGTGCGCCGGCACCCAGCAAGGTGTTGCGATAGCCCAGCCGCTGGATAATGGCGCTGGTATAGGGTTTGGCGATCAGGGTGCCTGCGCCACTGGCGGTGATCAGCAGGCCTGCCTGAAAGGCATCCAACCCCAGTACGCTCTGGAGATGATAGGCCAGAAGGAAGGGCGTCGCACCGACCATCAGACGGAACAACATTCCCCCGATGCAACTCAGCCTGAAGGTCTGGTCCGAAAAGATTGTGAAATCGATGAGTGGTTTGTCGGCCCTCAGATTGCGTTTGACGAACAAGGTGCCGAGCGTCAGGGCCATGAGGATTGCCACGATGGGTATTCCGACATGCGGGCCGTCTACACGCAGGGTGCCCAGACCCACAACCGCACAGCCCATGGCCGCCACACTGAGGACGACAGCGCCCACATCAAGCGGGTCAGTGTCCTCGCGCTCCGTATCCAGCGCCAGAAACCCGATGATGATCAGACTGGTTAGGGCGAAGGGCAGGCCGGTGAAAAAGATCAGTCGCCACTGGTCCATCTGTGCCAGCCATCCAC
>JAEZHG010000335.1 GCA_023436945.1 Pseudomonadota bacterium
GAGGACTTCCTCCCCGCGCTCGAATCCTGCCGGCGCGAGGCCAGCGCCAGTTTCGGCAACCCGCAAGTCCTGCTCGAAAAATGGATCACCTCGACCCGGCACATCGAGGTCCAGGTGTTTGGCGACAGCCACGGCAATGTCGTCCACCTGTTCGAACGCGACTGCTCGATGCAGCGCCGTCACCAGAAGGTGGTCGAAGAGGCTCCGGCCCCCGGCATGGACGATGCGACGCGCAATGAATTGTGCGCCGCCGCCGTCCGCGCCGCCAAGGCCGTGGACTATCGCGGGGCGGGCACTATCGAGTTCATCGCCGACGGGTCTGAGGGTTTGCGTGCCGACCGCATCTGGTTCATGGAAATGAACACCCGCCTTCAGGTCGAACACCCCGTGACCGAAGAGATTACGGGCGTTGATCTGGTGGAATGGCAACTGCGTGTCGCCTCGGGAGAGCCGCTGCCGAAACGCCAAGAGGAGCTGTCGATCGACGGCTGGGCCATGGAGGTCCGCCTCTATGCCGAGGACCCGACCAAGGGCTTCCTGCCGTCCATCGGCAAGCTGGATGTGTTCGACTATCCCGACCATCTGGTGCGCGTCGATACCGGCGTAGAAGAGGGCGCAGAGATCAGCCCCCACTATGACCCGATGATCGCCAAGCTGATTGTCCATGGCGATACGCGCGAAGAGGCGATTGCCGACCTGCGCTATGCGCTGGATGAAGGCGAGTGCGGGCCGCTGATTACCAATGCGGGCTTCCTCTACCGTCTGCTGGGTGACGAACAGTTTGCGGCGGGCACGGTCGATACGGGCCTGATCGGTCGCAAGCTGGAAGAGCTGACCGTGCGCCCCGAGCCTTCGGTGGAAGGACTGCAACTGGCGGCTGCTGTACTGATCGGTGGCGGGCAGGGGGCGTGGGGGTCTTCGGGCGGTCTGCGCCTGAATGCGGCACCCAAGCGCCAGATGCGTCTCAGCGACCAGTTTGGCCGTGATTTCACTGTGGAACTGGGTGAGCCGTCAGAGGGTCCAGCGCGTCGCCAAATTGCTCTCAACGAGGGTGGCGAGCGTCTGGTGCTCAAGCCATGGCGGGCTGTGGGTGGCGCGGATGGCGGTGTCGGCTCTGGTTCGATCCTCGCACCCATGCCGGGCCGTGTGATTGCGGTCGAGGTGGCCGCAGGTGACACTGTGACCAAGGGGCAAAAGCTGCTGACCCTCGAAGCCATGAAGATGGAACACACCCTGACCGCCCCGTTCGACGGCGTGGTTCAGGAGGTGAACTGCACCTCTGGCGATCAGGTTCAGGTGGATGCACTGCTGGTCAAGATAGACGGCGAGTAAGCCAATCAAATCAGGCCCGTAGGTATGGTCCTGCGGGCCTTTTTGCTGCCTATTGACTCAACTATAAGCTGTATTCAGGCTTTGCCATTCTGACAAAACAGGAGGGTAAATCATGATGTGTCGTTTAGGTTTTCTGGCCAGTGTATTGGCCTTGCTGGTCCCGTCATTGGCCCATGCGGGGGATGCGCAGTTCATGCCGTTGGATACGGCGGTGAACTATCATGCCTCCATAGCGTTGCCGCGCAGCACTGCTTCCTGTGACTTGATGATGACCATGACCCACGCGGCAGACGGTCTAAGCGCAAAAGTCACGGCGGTGACCTCTTCGTGCGGCATCGCGGCCTATGGGCTGCCATGGGATGTTCTGATCGAAACACCAGCCCCATCGGCATCCGGACCCGCGAGCAAACTGAGGGTCGTGGGGGTAAAGGGTGGGCAATTCGGTGGCCACATGTTCCGGGGCTGTTGTGGTTGATCGCATGACGGTTGGCGCAGGCGACATCACCATCCCGTCGATGACACTGGCCGGCACTCTTATGGGCATGCCTTACCCGTGCTCGGTCATAAGCTTGGACATGGTCCCGAACGTGCCGACAAGCATTCTACACTTGTAAGTAGATGAAGGCAGGATTCTCCTAAAAGTTGCAATTGCTGCGATGCGAAATTTATAAACCACTGTTTTACAACTTTTTATACTTGTTGACTCAACTGTAGATTGTGGAATGCTCAAGCTCGACCTCAATCGGAGGTTGTAAATGGGAGGGACAATCCTATGAAACGCATCATCGCTTCGTTCGCCGCTATGGCGGCTTTTGCCGCTGCTGCTCCGGCTATGGCCGGTGACCAGAACTTCACCCCGCACGGCGGCCTTCCGCTGTTTGAAGGGACTCTGGATGTCAGCCAGTCGATCGTCAGCACCACCTGTACTTCGACCTTCGCTGTCAGCTTCTCCAACGACGGCAAATACGCTGCTGTCTACGCTGCTGCCTTTAGCGGCACGAGCCTCTGCAATGGTCTGGTTCCGAGCAACTATCCTTGGCCGATCACCATCACGAATCCGGGCGTTGCGGGTTCGGGTGGTGCCGTCGATCTGCGTGTAGATAACATCTACATCAAGACCTCGGCAGGTTATTGCGATGGCGGTGTGAACGGCAAGTGGCTGTCTGCCGGCAACGGTGCCATCCAGTTCAATAACGCTTCGCTGCCGGGCAAGATCAAGGTCGGCTTGATCGAAGTGAATGCCGCTTGCAGCATCGATGGTACGCTCACCGCGAACATCCCGACCACGGCTTCGCGTCTGTAAGGTACTGACTGGTTCAGGGCCAATGCTGCGCCTCTTTGACATCAGTCATGGATACGGCCCGGCCCGATCGGGGACGAAAGTCCTCGATCGGGTGAACCTTATTGTAGAGCGCGGCTCGCTTTGTGCGCTGACGGGGGCGTCAGGGTCGGGCAAGTCCACGCTGCTGAACATTGCTGGTCTTCTCGACCAGCCGTCACATGGCTCGGTGGTTATCGACGGGATGGATGCCTCTAGCCTGCGCGCGCAACAGCGGGCAGAGCTGAGAAACCGCAAGATCGGTTTCATCTTCCAGTCTTTCCATCTGCTGCCGCGACTGACGGCACAGGAGAATGTGGCCCTGCCGTTGCTTCATCGCGGCGAGGGGAAGCTTCAGAGACTGGCGAAGGCCGAGGCCATGCTGGACCGCGTGGGCCTGTCGCATCGCCTGCATCACAAGCCCGAGGAAATGTCGGGTGGCCAGAGACAGCGCGTGGCCATCGCCCGCGCCCTCGTGACCCAGCCACAGTTGATCCTAGCCGACGAGCCGACCGGAAATCTGGACCGCCAGACCGGAGACGAGATCATTGCCCTGTTGCTCGAGGTCAATCGCACGCACGGGGTCACGATCCTGATCGTCACTCATGACCCGCTGGTCGCTGCCGCCTGTGACCGCACCATCGTGATGGCTGATGGTCGTGTGGTGGAGACCATGGCGGCATGACCTCGGTGCGGGGGGAGTTGTTCAAGGCACTGGCCTATGAGGCCATGGCCAATCTCTATAACCAGAGACGCCGCTCGGTGCTGGCGCTTTTGGGTATTGTAATCGGCTCGGCGTCTATCGTTGCCCTGCTGACCATTGGCCACATCGCCGAACGCGAGGCCATGGCGCGGTTCGAGAGCATCGGCGTCAACTCCATCGCCATCATTCACAGCCAGCCCAATACGCCGTGGATCGATCCAGCGCGCGTCGAGCGGGCCATGGCGGACGATCCGCGTATCCAGAGCGCCCATATCGCGGCGGTGGGTTCGGTGACCTATAGCGGGCGCGGCGAGGGGCGGATGGTGCAACTGGCCGGCATGACGCCGCAGGACATCGCCGCCGTCGCCCCCGCGATCATTTCGGGCCGCAGCCTGACGCCGCTGGATGCCTGCCAGCCAACCGTTCTGGCAGGTCATAAGTGGCAGGAAGAAACCGGACTTCGCGCGGGCGAGACCGTGTTCCTGAACGGCTATGGCTATACGGTCGTCGGCTTCATGGCCGCGGCTCCCCCGCAGGCACTGGGGTTCGTCAGCTTTGATCAGGCGATGGTCACCATGCTCGGCTGTACGGGTTCGGTGATGACGGGCGAAGGCGTGAACCAGATTTTGGTCCGCGTTGATCCCGAAGCCGACGCCGATGCACTGGGCCAGTCGCTGATCCAAGCCTTGGCCCCCGCGCCGGATGTGAAGCTGGAACTGCGTCAGGCCCGCGAGATGATCGAGGCTATGAAAACCCAGTTGGCGCTGATGGGCGGCATCCTTCTGGCTGTGGGTTCGGTGTCTCTGCTGGTCGGGGGCATTGGCGTGATGAATGTCATGCTGATGGCCGTTTTGGAGCGCCGTCGCGAGATCGGATTGCGGGCGGCGCTGGGGGCATCGCCGCGCGATATCGCCCTGATGTTTCTGGCCGAGGCCTTGGTTCTATCGGTTGGTGGCGGGCTGCTTGGGGCGGTGATGGGTGTGGGGCTGGTGGCACTGGCCAGCCTGTTTCTGCCGTTCGGTTTTACCAGCAGCCTGGCGATTTTTGTGACCGGAACGGGTGTGGCGGCAAGTGTGGGACTGGTCTTTGGCCTTTACCCCGCGCTGTCGGCTGCCCGAACCCAGCCTGTGGAGGCGTTGCGTGCGGACTAGGGGGGATTTGTGGCTGGGGGCAGTCCTGTGGGCGGCGATGGCGGGGGCAGGCGAGGCACAAGTGCCATCCGCGCCCTATGTGCCGGATGCTGCCCGCGTTGCGACTGCGACCGAGGCCGAGGCGCTGACCCTGTCGCTGGAAGAGGCACTGGCGCTGGCCCTGCGGGATAACCGCAACATACGCGCTATGCGTCTGCGCCGCGTGGTTGAGCGGTTCGACGTGTTTCTGGTCCAGCGTTCCTATTGGCCGCAAGGCGGGGTGTCGCTACAGGCGGCTCGCCGCAAGAGCAGCAGCGGCGAGGAAAGCACCGACTGGAGCGCATCGCCCTATGTGTCGTGGCGCAGCCCCGTCGGCACGCGCGTCTCGGCCAACTGGTCCAATACGGGTGACGAGACCTATGGATACGGGGGCTGGCGCTATTCCGACAGTTTGAATGTGTCGCTGTCGCAGCCTTTGCTGAGAGGGGCGGGGCTGGATGTGAATCTGGCGGCCCTTCGACAGTCACGGCGCACGGCGCGGCTTCAGGAACTGAATGAAGAGGCGACGCTGGCCGATACGGTGGCGCAGGTCATCGGTGCCTATCGCGACCTGTTGCAGGCCCAGTCTATGATCGCACTCAGCCGCCAGTCGCTGGAGCGGATGGAGGCCATGCTGGTCAACCACGAGGCACTGGTCGAGGCAGGGCGGATGGCCCCCGCTGATATCATCCAGACCCGCGCCAATCTGGCCAGCATGCGCCTGTCGCAACTGGACAGCGAGCGGCGCGTGACCGTGGCCCAGCGAAACCTACTTCAGCTTCTGGCGCTGGATCCGCGCCAGAATGTTCAGGTTATCGAGGATGTGACGGTCGAGCGGGTCATGCTCAATGCCGACGATGCGGTTGCTGCCGCTTTTGCTCTGCGCCGTGATTATCAGGGCCACAGGCTTGAGCTGGAGCGGTTGGAGGAAGAGCGACGCATTGCCCGCAACAACCGCCTTTGGGACCTGTCGCTGGTTGCGGGATTTAACCGCTATGACGACCACGGCAACGGCTTTGCGCCCCGCGAGGATCGCCGGATAGGCTTGCAGCTTGATATCCCCATAGCGGATTTCAGTGGCCGTCGCGGTGTGATGTCTGCGGATACGGCGGCCCATATCGGCAATCTTGCGCACGACGAACTGCGCGAGCGGATCGAGGGACAGGTCCGTGACGCGGTCGCCAATGTCGAGAGCATGTGGCGACAGGTAGAGGCGGCAGACATCTCGCTGGGGCTGGCGAAAAACGCCCTCGAGATCCAGCAGGAGCGCCTTCAGGCGGGGCGCAGCACAACCTTCGAGGTTCTGGCGATGGAGGCTTCTGTCCGCAATGCCGAGGCACAGGTTCTGTCGGCCCGTATCAACTATCTCAGTGCCCTGACGGCCCTGGACCAACAGACAGGGAGGACCTTGCAGACATGGCAAATATCCTTGCAAAACTGAACCGAAAGACGCTCGCTGTTTCGGGCCTTGGGGCCATCGTGGCATTGGTTGCGGCGGTGATGGTCACGGGCGCGGGCGATGCGCCAGAGGCTGATGCGAACGAGCGTCAGGCCGTGGCGACGGTTGAACCCCTGAGGGTCGTGCGCACCTTTTCGGGACAGATCGTGGCGGGTGAACAGGCCGAGATGGTCTTTCACGCCGATGCCCGCATCAAGTCGCTGAACTTTGCCTATGGCGACAAGGTCGAGGCCGGACAGTTGCTGGTGGCACTGGACCCCGCCGATATCCATCGCGCGCGGTCAGAAGCCATGATGGGCGTCATGCGGGCGCAAAACGATGCCTCGCGCTATGCCCGATGGGATGACAGTCCGGAGATGCAGCGCGCACTGCGCACGCTGGAAAACGCCCGCTATGATCTGGATGAGACCGAGCGGCGCACCGTCGATGCAGAGCGGCTCTATGATCGTGGCCTCATCTCGCGCTCTGAGTTCGAGAGCCAGAAGAGCCAGTTGCGCCAGCGCCAGCAGGCTTTAAGCGTGGCCGAGGAAGACTTGCACCGCAGCCAGCGCACCAAACACAGTTCAGAGGCGCGCATCGCCCATATTCAGGCCGATCTGGCACAGCGGGACTGGTTGAACTCTGCGGCTTCTGCCTCGGGAGAAATCAGGGCGGCGCGGGCGGGCGTGATCGTTCGTCCCGCACGCGGTGGCGTGGGCGAAGACACCAGTCTTCACGCCGGAACCCGCGTGTCGAGGGGGCAGGTGTTTGCTGTAGTGGCGGCGCTGGATGGACTGGATGTGGCGTTCAAGCTGAACGAGGCCGATCTGGCCGCGATTGGCACCGGCATACCGGCCACGGTGCGTGGTTCGGGCTTTGCCGGACATGAGTTGGCGGGTGTGCTGCAATGGGTGGCAGGCGAGGCCATCGGCTCCAACAGCGGTAAGGCCGAGTTTGAAGCGCGGGTGCGCCTGAACCCGCTGGATGAGACGGTTCAGAAGCTAATCCGCGTAGGTATGACGGCGCAGATTTCCCTGACCCTGTATGAAAACCCCCGCGCCCTGACCGTGCCGATCGAGGCGGTAAAGGTGTTGGGCGATCAGGGCATGGTGACCGTGCTGGAGAACGGTTCAGAGCGGCAAATCAGGACCGTGAAACTGGGCCGCACGACGGCGGAAAAGGTCGAAGTCCTGTCAGGTCTGAAGGCGGGCGAAATGGTGGTCTGGACGCCTTAGGACGCGGCCAGACCCTTCCATGTTCCTGCGGTGCTGCCGTCATAGGCGGTGGCCTCGAACACACCGCGGGCAATGGCGCGGGCCAGAACGTCACCAGCGATATTGCCCAGTCGGCTGACGGCAATGTTGCGCTGGTTTGGATCGCTGATCGTGATCTTGCCTGTGGAGAGCACAAACACCGTATCGCCGTCGAATGGCGCGTGGGCCGGTCGGATGGCGCGCGACAGGCCGTCTTGAGCCATGATGGCGATGCGCTGGCACTCGACGCGAGACAGGGCGACGTCCGTAGCGACGACGGCGAGGGTCGTGTTCTCACGCGGACGCGGTGTGAATTTAGCGCTGCCCCAGTCTTCATGGGCGGCGGATAGTTCTGCGGAGCCAAGGCCGCCGAACTCTGCATCGATCTCATAGGGCGCGGCCCAGAACTGGCGGCTGTCAGGGGCGATGACGGACCCCACGCTGTTGACCGCTGCCATGGCACCGACGGTCCAGCCGTCTGAGGTCACTGCCGATGCGGAACCGATGCCGCCCTTCAGGCCGCCCGCCTGTGCGCCATAACCAGCGCCGGCAGTGCCAAGGGCAAACTCGCCCGCCGCGCCTTCTAGAGCCTCGACGGCCAGACGACGATAGGGCGTATCCATGCCCCAGCGCTTGTTGCCGCCATTGGCCAGATCATAGAGGCAGGCGCTGGGTACGATGGGCGAAGGCGGAACATCCGCTGCGCCACCCATGCCATAGCCGCGACCGCGCATACCCATCCATGCTGCGATACCGTCTGCCGCCGCCAGCCCATAGACGGACCCGCCAGACAGGACGATGGCGTCGACCTCCTGCACCAGATTTTCGGCCTTCAGCACATCGGTCTCGCGGCCTGCGGGGCCACCGCCGCGCACATCGACCGCCGCCACAGCGGGCTTTTCAGCAAGGATGACGGTCACGCCCGTGCGCGCGTCGGTATCTTGTGCCTGACCGACCAGAATACCCGACACGTCTGTGATCAGGTTGCGCGGTCCCGTCTTGCCCTTGGGGTGCGAGGGGCGAACATCTTGGGCCATGGCGGTTCCCGAAGCAGTGGCAGCAGCGCCGATAAGGGCTCCGCTCAGAACGGTGCGGCGGTTCATGCGGAAGGCTCCGTGATCGGTTCCAGATGCGGCGTGGCGTCTAACAGCCGTTGTGTCGCGGAATGGCGGGGCGCGTCAAATACTCGGGCTGTTTCGCCCTCTTCGACGATCTTTCCCACCTCCATCACATAGACGCGGTTGGTCAGGCGACGCACTACATCAAGATCATGGCTGACGAACAGATAGGCGATGCCCAAACGCTTCGACAGGTCACCCAAGAGGTCCAGTATCTGGGCGCGGATCGAGACATCAAGCGCCGATACCGCCTCGTCCAGAACGATCAGATCAGGCTGGGTCATCAGGGCGCGGGCCAAGGCGATGCGCTGTTTCTGGCCGCCGGAGAACTGGTGCGGGAAGCGGTGCTTCATCTGCGGATCAAGTCCGACTTGATGCAGAACCTCTTCGATGCGGCGGTCCTGTTCGGCTTGGTCGGGGCGCGGCGACAAGAGGTGAAGTGGCTCGGCCAGACTGCGCCAGATCGGCCAGCGCGGGTCAAGGCTGGCACCGGGGTCCTGGAACACCGGCTGCACCGCACGGCGCATGGCGCGGCGCTCGGTATTGGATGCGCTGGCCCAATCCATGCCGTTCAGAACCACGCGTCCGCCTTGAACAGGCTCTAGCCCGATCAGGGCGCGCAGAAGGGTGGACTTGCCGCAGCCGCTTTCACCGATCAGGCCGACGCTTTCGCCGCGCCGGATGGAAATGCTCACCCCGTCCACCGCCACGGTTCCTGCCTTGCGGCCAAACAGGGGGCGCGGGCCGTCATAGATGCGTGTCAGGTTCTCGGCGGCGGCGACTACAGGCGCGTCTAGAACCGGCTCCGGTTTCGGGTTCGGCTGATGCAAGGCATCGCGCAGCAACTGCTGTCCGTATTCGCTACGCAGCCCTGATCGCAGGGCGCTGGCGGGCGCGGTTTCGACCATGCGGCCCTTGCGGATCAACACCACCCTGTCAGCGCGCTCGGTAGCGACCGCCAGATCATGCAGGATCAGCAACAGGCCCATCCGCTTTTGCCTAGCCGTGTTGCACAGAAGGTCCAGCACCTTGGCCTGATTGACGGGGTCGAGCGCGGATGTGGCCTCATCGGCAATCAACAGACGCGGCGTCAGGGCTGTGGCCATGGCAATGGCCACGCGCTGTCGCTGTCCGCCAGAAAGCTGGTGTGGATAGAGGTTCAGGCCAAAGCGCGGTGCGGGCAGGCCGACATCATCCAGAGCCTTGCGTGCAGCGGCCAATCCGTCTTTTCGCGAACATCCGGTATGGATGCGCACAGTCTCGGCAACCTGATCTCCGATGGTCATGACGGGGTTCAGCGCCGTCAGGGGCTCCTGAAACACCATGCCGATCCTGGCTCCGCGCAGGGCCAGCATCTCCTTTTCGGAAGCCGAGTTTAGCGACTGGCAGTCCAGCAGGATTTCGCCGTCCAGAACGGCCTCGTCAGGCTGTAAGCCAAGGATTGAAAGCGCGGTCAGGGACTTGCCCGAACCGCTTTCGCCGACAAGGGCCACGACCTCGCCCTCGGCAATATTCAGGCTGATGCCGTCCAGCAGTCTGGCGGCACCTAGCGTCAGTCCAAGGTTACGGATTTCAAGCACTGTCATGACCTAAACCTCGCGCTTGAGCTTGGGGTCGAGGCGGTCACGCAGGCCGTCGCCCAGCAGGCTGAGCGCCAGAACAGTGACGAAGATGGCAATGCCGGGGAAGATAGCCAGCCACGGCGCGCTGCCGATCAGGGTCTGGCTCTCGGCCAGCATCCGGCCCCAGCTGGGCGCGGGCGGCTGGGCCCCGAGGCCGAGGTAGGACAGGCCCGCTTCTGCCGCGACGCCCACGGCGAACTGAACGGCGGCCTGAACGCTGAGCAGGCCCAGAACGTGAGGCAGGATGTGCTGGACCGAAATGGACAGGTTGGAGCGACCCGCCGCGCGGGCGGCGGTGACATAGTCCCTTTGCCACAGGCCGCGTCCGGCCCCGCGCACGACGCGGAGGAAGACGGGGATGTTGAACACACCGAGCGCAATGGCGGCGTTGAGGGCGCTCGGCCCCGTCGCGGCGGCCAGCATGACGGCGGTCAGCAGAGACGGGAAGGCGAAGACAAGGTCGCCGCCGCGCATGATGATGTCATCGGCAAAACCCTTGCGCGACGCGGCCCAAAGGCCCAGCGGCACACCGAAGATCAGGCCGATCAGAACGCCTGCGCCCGCGACGCCCAGACTGTTGGCGGCACCCGCCATCACCAGCGACAGCACATCGCGGCCCAGCGCGTCGGTGCCGAACAGGTGGCTGGCCGACGGGGCCATCAGGCGGGCGGCGGTGTCCTGCGCCAGCGGGTCTTGCGGCGTCCAGACTAGAGCCAGAACGGTGGTCGCCACCACGGCAACGGCCAGCGCCAGTCCGATCTTGAGCGGCAGCGGACGCAGGGCGCGGAGGCGGTCGAAGCTTGCGAAAATCATCTGCCGCTCCTGTCGCTGTCACGCTGGCGCGGGTCGGCCACGGCATAGGCGATGTCCACCAACAGGCTGACGACGACGACCACGGCGACCAGCACCATGACCACACCCTGCACCACGATCAGGTCGCGCTGGCTGACGGCTTGGAAGGCCAGACGGCCAAGGCCGGGCAGGGAAAAGACGTTCTCGATCACCACGCCGCCCGCCAGAAGGAAAGGCGCTTGCAGGCCCAGCACCGTCAGCACTGGAATCCACGCATTGGGTAAGGCATGACGGATCAGGGCCGCATGGCGCGACAGGCCCTTGGCGCGGGCGGTACGGACGTAATCCTCGTTCAAAGTGTCCAGCAGGGCGGTGCGTAGCACACGCGCCAGAATGGCCGCTTGCGGCGCGGCAAGGGCGATGGCGGGAAGGACGAGCGAGGTCCAGCCGCTGTAACCGCCCGCTGGAAACCAGCCCAAAGTGACGGAAAGCAGCAGTATCAGAAGCAGGCCCAGCCAGAAGTTCGGAATGGCGATGCCAGCCTGCATCAGGGCGATCAGGCCGCCGTCTGCCGCCTTGCCGTGGTTGCGCGCGGCCAGCACACCGACGGGCAGAGCGATGACAATCGACAGCAAAAGCGCCGACAGGGCCAACGGCAGGGAGACGGCCAGCCTCTCTCCGATCAGGGCCGTGACGGGCGTCTGATAGGTATAGCTGGTACCGAAATCACCGCGCAGCAGCCCGCCCGGCCATGCCAGATAACGCTCGATCAGACCGCCATTGAGACCCATCTGTTCACGCAAGGTGGCGATGGCTTCGGGGCTGGCGTTCAGGCCCATCATATAGGCGGCGGGGTCCCCCGGCAGCACCTGCAACAGGCCAAAGATCACCACCGATGCGGCCAGCAGGGTCAGACCGTGGCCAACTAATCGCTTGGCCGTCCATGCCGCACCCAGCTTCCAGACGCTGAAGGCGAGGGCGGCGATCAGGCCAATGGCGATGATCCAGCCCCAAGACACCGAGGAGCCCGCGCGCGAGGATGCTGCCGTGCCTGCGCCCTCGCTGTGGACACCTGTCATGTCATTGGCGGCGATGGGGGCATTTATCCACAGGCCGTCGATGCCTTTGCGCGACACGCCGATGCGCGAGGACTGGAACAGGAAGACATTGACGGCATCCTCGGCGATCAGGCGCTGGAGATCGCCCAAAAGCTTGAGCCGCGTGGCCTCGTCCGGTGCGGTATTCACCTGCGCCAACAAGGCGTCAAACGCCGCGCTGACATAGCCGAAATAATAGTCCTTGCGGCCATAGATGTCATAATCCATCGGCTCGACATGCTCGACGATGGTCAGGTCGAACTGCTTGCGACCAAACACCTGATCCAGCCATTGCGCCCATTCCAGCGTCTCGATTTTTACGCGCACACCGGCCTCGGCCAACTGCGACACCAGCACCTCGGAACTGCGGCGGGCATAGGGGCGTGGCGGGATACGCAAGATCACGTCCAGCCCGTTCGGATAGCCTGCCTCGACCAGCAGTTGTCGGGCCTTTTCCACATCGTGTGGATAACGGTCCGTCAGGTCGACATAGCCCTCGGCCTGACGCGAATAATGGCTGCCGATCGGCTGCCCGAAACCGAACATGGCCCCGTCGATGATGGCCTTGCGGTCGATGGCGTATGACAGGGCGCGGCGCACGCGGATGTCGTTGAACGGGGCGCGGGCATTGTTCATCGCCATGATGACCTTGCCCTCGGACAGGCCTTGGGTCACCCGCAGGGCCGGGTTGCGACGCAGCTCGCCCACCGTCTCAGGTGCAGGATAGTTGGGGAAGGCGTCCACATCGTCTGCGCGAACGGCAGCGAATGCAGCCGCAGGATCGCTGATAAAGCGGAAAACCACGCGGTCGCTCTGCGGGGCGCGGCCCCAGTAATCCTCACGGCGGACCAGTTCCAGCTCGCCCCCGCGCTGCCAGCGGGCGAGGCGATAAGGGCCGGTGCCGACGGGCTGGGTGGCATTGGTCGCGGCGCTGGCGGGCGACACCATGGCCGCATCCCCCCATGCCAGCAGATAGGGCAGGTTGGCCACGGGCCGCGACAGGCGGATGGTGACGGTATGGGCGTCGATCACATCCACCGCGCGGATGGGCGCGAACAGCGCCTTTTGCGCATTGGTCGAGCCCTCGGCCACGATACGCATCAGGGCATAGCGAACCGTTTCGGCGTCAAAGGCAGAGCCGTCACTGAAGCTCACGCCGCGCTTGAGTTGAAACGTCCACGACAGGCCGTCCGGCGAGGCACTCCAGCTCTCGGCCAAGGCGGGCGCGACCGTGCCATTGGGCGTCAGCCGCGTCAGGCCCTCGAAGATGTTGGCATAGGTGATCTCGTCCACCGCCGCTGCCGCGCCCGTGGTCGGGTCCAGATGCGGTGGCTCCAGTGGTACGCCGATGACGATCCGGCTTTGCGGCGCGTCGGCTGAGGCCACAGGCGCGATCATCAAGGCCAGCGCCGCCGCCAACACCTTGGCCACGCGCACTACGCCAAATTTTGCCGATAAAAATGCCAAACAGACCGACCGGAGGTTCACGAACACAAGCGCGTTCAGGCTGAACGCGGGTGCGGTCAAACTAGTGGCACAAGCGGGGCAGGGCTAGCCTTAGAACTCCATGCTCAGCCTGACGCCCACGGTGCGGCCCTGACGGGGGCTGGTGGTGGGGCGCGACGATGAGTTGAAGCCGTTGCGGGTCTCTTCGTAATAGGTGTCGAACAGGTTGCGCGACCACAGCGACACGCGCCAGTTGGCGTCTGACGGGCCAGCGGTCAGGCTGGCGTTGAACAGCCAGTAGTCGTCGATGATCGAGGATGCGGTGACGGAGTAGAGCTCGTCACGATAGTTGTAGTTGGTCTCGGCGCGCAGGTCCCAGCCGCGCATCGTCCAGTCATAGGCGATCTGACCGCCATAGTTTAGTTTCGGGAAGCCGAGGCGTTCGCCCGAGCGGTCATTGGTGATGATGATGTCCCACGGGCCGTCCACCGGATTGGCGGCGTCAGTCTTGGCACCATCAATGGCGTTGTATTCGTCATACTTGCCAGACTTGTAGCCGAGGTTTTGGCTGATGGTCAGGCCGTCGAGCGGAACCCAAGTCAGCTCGATCTCGCCGCCATAGATGCTGGATTCCGGCACATTGGTGATCTTGCCCAGACGGCCACGCTCGCGGTCGTATTCCAGACCCTGAACCTGCTGGTCGCGGTAGTCGTAATAGAAGAGCGCACCGTTCAGGCGCAGGCGGTTGCCGAACAGGTCCGACTTGATCCCCGCCTCATAGGCGATGACGGTTTCGGGCTTGAACGGGGTAGCGGACGTGGCGTTGTAGGTGGTGAACCCGCCCGACTTCACGCCGCGCGAGATGCTGGCATAGAGCATGGTGCTGTCGGTCAGGTCGTATTCCAGACCGAGGCGGCCCGAGAACTCCGACATATCTGTTTCATACAGCGTTGGCGCGGGCGCGATGGCCGGTGCGGTCACGGTTCCGGCGCTCAGCAGTTTGCGCTCTTCGCTTTCCCAGCGCAGGCCCGCGATCAGGTTCAGACGGTCCGTCACCTGCCAGCTATTATGGGTGAACAGGCCGAAGGCTTCGACATCCTGCGCATAGGCGGTGTTGATCAGGCCCGCGATGCCACGGAAGCGGGTGTAGAAGCCGCCGTCATTGCTCTCGTTGGCATAGTGGCCGCCGACCATCCATTGGAAGGCGCCGCCACTGTTTGAGGCAAGACGCAGTTCCTGCGCGAACACTTCGATCTGGTTGTAGAAGAAGGTGTCGCTCTCGGCGAAGCGGGTGCCGTCCCAGTCGTTGTACTCGTTGCGCTCAAAGGTCTGATAGGCGCTGATCGAGGTCAGGTCGGCAAAGCCGAGGTCGGACTTGATGAGCAGCGACAGGTCAAAGCCTTCATTGTCGCGGCTTGGCTTGGCATTGAGCGGCAGACCCGCCACGGCCGCCATATCCGGCGCGATCTGCCAGCCGGTGATGCGCCATGCGGTGTCGGCGGGATAGGTGATCGAGCCGTCGGCCACGCGGTATGGACCCAGCAGGCGGAAGCCGAGACCATCGGACCTGTCCTGTTGCCAGGTGGCGGACAGATCGACGGTGGTGGTGTCGCTGGCATCCCACGTCAGGCGGCCACGGATGGCGGTCTTGTCGCCATCGCCCAGAGCTTCGCCGGTGTCGCGGTGATACTGCCATGCGCCGCCCTGTTCGGTGGTGGCGGCAAGGCGGCCTGACAGGGTGTCGGTGATCGGGCCGGAGACAAAACCCTCGACCTTGTAGCGGTCGTAGCTGCCGTATTCGGCGTTGAAGCCGCCGGTCAGATAATCGGTCGGGGCGTTGGTGATGATGTTGACCGCGCCGCCGGTGGTGTTGCGACCATAGAGGGTGCCCTGCGGGCCGCGCAGAACCTCCATACGGGCGATGTCGAACAGCGCGCCTTGGGTCGTCACCGTATAGGGATGGGCGACCTCATCGACATAGACGCCGACGGTCGAGGCATTGTTGGACGAGTATTCACGCGCGCCGATGCCACGGATGCGGAACTGGGGCTGGCCGCTGCCATACTGGCTGTCGACCTCCATGTTCGGTACGGCGTTTTCGAGGTCGTTCACGACGTTGATCGCGCGCTCGTCCAGCGTCTGGCCGCCGATGATGCTGAGCGAAACGCCGACGTCTTGGCTGGCCTGTTCGCGGCGCTGGGCGGTGACGACGATGTCACCCACGCGGGCGACCTGTTGGTCGTCGACCACAGCTTCGCCCGCATAGGCGATGCCGGATAAGGCGAGGGCCAGAACACTGGCGGTCGAGGCAAGAAGGGCCTTGGTCATGAACGTCTCGGGGGAAGATTACGGGCAGGACGAAGGCCGGTGTCGCGCAGCACGGCGCGGGGTGCGGGCCATCGAGGGCGAATGTCGGTGGAGCTGGGCTTCTATCGGACGGATGGATCGCGCTCGATCCATCATTGACATGTATGTCAGTATTCGCAATGCACAACCGCACATTGCGGTGCAAAATCGCGCGGCGTCAATAATAGAAATTCTCTGTAGACTATTAGCCTAGAGCATAGGGGATGACGCCGCGCTCGTTCGGTCGAACGTGTAGGGTGCGGTCAATCGGCGGGAAGGCCCGTTGTTGGCAGTCGGTACGCTCACAGATGCGACACGATACGCCCATGCGGATCGGCGGCCCGTTCAGATCAAGCCCTGCGGCATAGACCAGCTGGTCCGCATGTTCGATCTCGCAGCCAAGGCCCAGCGCATAGCGGCGGTCAGGCTCCAGATAGGACCCGCCAGGTTTCGAGACGCTCTTGGCGATGCAGATGTATTTCGAGCCGTCGGGCATCTCCGACAGGTTCACCAGAATGCGGTCGGGCGAGCTGAAGGCCTCGTGCACATTCCACAGCGGGCAGGCCCCGCCGAAACGGGCGAACTGGAAGCGGGTGGCGCTGTGTCGTTTGGTGATATTTCCGGCCATGTCAACGCGCGCAAAATAGAAGGGCACACCGCGCCAGCCGGGCCTTTGTAACGTAGAGAGGCGCTGGCAGACCTGTTCAAAGCTGGTGTGGAAACGCTGGCGGATCAGGTCCACGTCGTGGCGGACTTCGCGGGCCGTATCAAGGAAGCGGCGGTAGGGCATCAGGATCGCCCCCGCCGCATAGTTGGCCAGCCCCACGCGGCAGACATCTGTCGCGGCGGGCGTCTCGAAGTTCGCACGGACCAGCTCGGCCTCGATATCCTCGGCAAAGGCCAGCAACGCCAGTTGGTGGGCCATCTGGAAGCTGCGGGTTGCACCGGGCAGGGACGGGTCGATGTAGAGGATACGGGACTGCGGATCGTAGCGCCGCATCAGGCCTTCGCCATAGGCCACGCGCACGCCGCAGATATCGCCTAGCGCCTGTTCCAGATGGCGTTCAGGATGGTTGCTGTTGCCCAGTCCAAGACGTTCGGCCAGTTGCTCTGCGGCCTGATCCAGCGCGTCGATATAGTTGTCGCGATAGTGGAAGAAGTCGCGCACCGCCTCATAGGGCAGGGCAGGGGCTGAAAGCTGCTTCTCGTCGCGGCCCAGTGTCTCGTTCAGGGTTTTCAGGCGGTCATCGAGGCGACGATAATCCTGATGCAGTTGCAGGAACAGCCGCGCCATGCGGGGGCTGTTGTTGACGGCCTGTTTCAACTCGGCAGGGGATGGTACCTCGGCGGTGGTGGCGACATCGCTTACCGCCTCGCGCAGGTCCGCGATCAGGCGCGCATCGCCTTCGAGGTCGAACAGGCTGGCGTCCACGTCGAAGGCACGGGTGAGCGAGATCAGAACGCGCGCGGTTGCCGGGCGCTGGTTGGTTTCGATCTGTGAAAGGTATGACGGCGACAGGGCCAGACGGCTCGCGCACTGGTCCAAAGTCCAGCCCTTGGCCTCGCGCAGTTTGCGAACCTTGTTACCTAGAAATAGCTTTTCGCCCATTTTGCAACTTCGCAAAAACCCCTCGAACCCTTGGCAAACTCACACAGTTCCGCACGATTTGCAAAGTTGCGATTGCCTTTTTGCAAGGATCGCTGTTCTTTCCTGAAACATTTCGTGAGGGAGTCGGATTTCTATGACACAGGCCATCCTCGAGGAACTCGAGCGTCGTCGCGCTGCTGCCCGTCTGGGCGGTGGGGAAGCGCGCATCGCGTCGCAGCACGCCAAGGGCAAGCTGACGGCTCGCGAACGCATCGACGTACTGCTGGACGAAGGCAGCTTCGAAGAGACCGACATGTTCGTGGAGCACCGCAGCCACGACTTCGGCATGGACAAACAGCGCATTCCGGGTGACGGCGTCGTCACCGGTCGCGGCACCATCAATGGCCGTCTGGTCTTTGTGTTCTCCAAGGACTTCACCGTCTTTGGTGGCTCGCTCTCGGGTGCGCATGCGGCCAAGATTGTCAAGCTGCAGAAGATGGCCCTTACGGCGGGTGCGCCGATCATCGGCCTGTTCGATGCGGGCGGTGCGCGTATTCAGGAAGGCGTGGAATCGCTGGCCGGTTACGCCGACATCTTCCTTCAGAACACGCTGGCCTCGGGCGTTATCCCGCAGATTTCGGTCATCATGGGTCCGTGCGCGGGTGGTGACGTTTACTCGCCCGCCATCACCGACTTCATCTTCATGGTGAAGGACACGTCTTACATGTACGTGACCGGCCCTGACGTGGTGAAGACCGTCACCAACGAAGTGGTCAGCCACGAAGACCTCGGCGGCGCACGCGTACACGCGGGCAAGTCGGGCGTGGCCGATGGTGCGTTCGAGAACGACCTAGAGGCTCTGGCCGAGGTTCGCCGCCTTATCGGCTTCCTGCCCCTGTCGAACCGCGAAAAGCCTCCGGTGCGCGAGAGCTATGACGAGGCCGACCGCGAGGAAGCCTCGCTCGACACCCTCGTTCCGGCTAATCCGAACCAGCCCTATGACATGAAGGAACTGATCCTGAAGGTCGTCGACGAGGCGGACTTCTTCGAGATCGGCGCCGACTTCGCCAAGAACATCATCTGCGGCTTTGGTCGCCTAGACGGCCAGACGGTCGGCATCGTCGGCAACCAGCCGCAGACGCTGGCGGGCGTTCTGGATATCGATAGCAGCCGCAAGGCCTCGCGCTTTGTGCGTTTCTGCGACGCCTTCAACATCCCGCTGGTCACCTTCGTGGACGTTCCGGGCTTCATGCCGGGCACCAAGCAGGAATACGGCGCCCTGATCAAACACGGTGCCAAGCTGCTGTTTGCCTATGCTGAGGCCACCGTGCCGAAGCTGACCGTCATCACCCGCAAGGCCTATGGCGGTGCCTACGACGTTATGTCGTCCAAGCACCTGCGCGGCGACGTCAACTATGCATGGCCGACGGCTGAAATCGCCGTCATGGGTGCCAAGGGTGCCGTGGAAATCATCTTCCGCAAGGAAGCTGGCGACCCCGAAGCTCTGGCTGCGCGTGAAGCCGAATACAAGGAACGCTTCGCTAACCCGTTCGTGGCTGCCGGCCTTGGCTATATCGACGACGTCATCATGCCGCATGGCACGCGACGCCGCCTGATCAAGGCCCTCGGCACGCTGAAGAACAAGGTCCAGGAAAACCCCTGGAAGAAGCACGACAACATCCCGCTGTAAGGCACACAGAACATGTTTGATAAAATTCTGATCGCCAACCGCGGCGAGATTGCTGTTCGCATCATCAAGACCTGCCGTAAGATGGGCATCAAGACGGTGGTGGTTTACTCCGACGCCGATGCTGGTTCGCTGGCGGTCGAGATGGCGGATGAAACCGTTCACATCGGTCCGGCTCCGGCAGCGCAGTCCTATCTGTTGCAGGACAAGATCGTTGAGGCCGTGAAGCAGACGGGCGCACAGGCTGTGCACCCGGGCTTTGGCTTCCTGTCGGAAAACGCCAGCTTTGCACGTCGTCTGAAAGAAGAGGGCATCGCCTTCATCGGTCCGAACCCCGAGGCGATCGACGCCATGGGCGACAAGATCACCTCCAAGAAGTTCGCCGCCGACGCTGGCGTCTCGACCGTTCCGGGCCATATGGGTCTGATCGAAACGACCGAAGAGGCCGTGAAGATCGCCCGCGAGATCGGCTATCCGGTCATGATCAAGGCTTCGGCTGGCGGCGGCGGCAAGGGTATCCGCGTCGCCCACTCTGACGAGGACATGGCCGAGGGCTTTGCCGCCGTTAAGGCCGAGGCCCTGAACGCCTTTGGTGACGACCGCGTCTTCCTTGAGAAATTCATCGTCGATCCGCGCCACATCGAGATTCAGGTGCTGGGCGACAAGCACGGCAACGTCATCCACCTGTTCGAGCGCGAATGCTCGATCCAGCGCCGTAACCAGAAGGTCATCGAAGAGGCCCCGTCGCCGCTGCTGGACGAAGCCACCCGCGCCGCCATGGGCGCACAGGCCGTGGCTCTGGCCAAGGCCGTGAACTATGACAGTGCAGGCACGGTCGAGTTCGTCGCCGGTCAGGACAAGTCCTTCTACTTCCTCGAGATGAACACCCGCCTTCAAGTCGAGCATCCGGTGACCGAACTGATCACCGGCGTTGATCTGGTCGAGCAGATGATCCGTTCCGCATGGGGCGAGCATCTGAACCTCAAACAGGAAGACCTGAAGATCAACGGCTGGGCCATCGAGAGCCGCATCT
>JAEZHG010000116.1 GCA_023436945.1 Pseudomonadota bacterium
ACCGTGGACGCTGTAATAGAGACCGACGACGACAGGCTGGTCAGGGCTGATCGCACCGCCGTTCGGATCGGCCACGGCGGCATGGGCGCGCTGGATATCGCCGATGCGGGCTTGGTTCGCACCCGAGGTGATGACCACCGACGCCAGCGGACGATGCTCGTAGGAGCGGCCGATTTCCTCGAAGGTCACGCGGTCCGACAGGCGGGCCAGTTCCTTCAGATAGGCGATGATCTGGTCATGGCGGGTAAAGTGGCTGCCGATTGGATAGCCAAGGAAGGCTTCCGGTGTCGGGATGGCCGGATCGAAATCACCGGCCTGTGCCTGCGGGAAGTAGTAGCTCGACTGGGCCTGCACCACAGCCGGAGCGCCCATCAGGGCGGCTCCGAACAGGATGGCGGCGGCAGCGCGTTTGGCGAAGGCGTTTTTCACGCTCATATCTCTCAAATCTCGATGGGGTCTGATCAGAAGCGGACGTCAAAGCCGACGCGGAAATAACGGCCCCGCAAGTCGTACTGACCGAAGTTGTAAGGCGCACGGATACCGGGGAAGGTCGCATCAAACGGCGGCGCTTCGTCGAGCAGATTTTCGATCTTGCCGTAGAGCGAGACTTTTTCGCTGACGTCCCAGCCCAGATAGGCATCGAACTGGTTATAGGCGTCGACGCGCTTCTGGCCTGCGATCTCGGGCACCTGATCGTAGCCGCTGGTGTAGTACCAGGTCAGATTGGCAGAGAGGGTGTCACGCGACCACGCCACGCGGGTGGTGGCCTTGTGTGCCGGAAGCACGGTGCCACGGTTGTTGCCCGCATAGTCATAGACCGGACCGCCAACGGTGTTCGGGCGCTTGTATTCCAGCACATGGGTATAGGCGCTGGACAGGGTGAAGTCGCCGTATTGCTCGGTCGGGATGCGGTGGCTGAAGTCCACATCGATGCCCGAGGTCTCAAGCGAGGTCAGGTTCTGGTAGCGATTGTACAGAGCCTGAATCTTGCCGCGGCTGTCACGGATCACATCGGCCGGATCATTGGCCTGAATGATCGTTGTCGAGTTGTTGGTGCCGATCAGGTTGTCCAGCTTGATGCTGTACCAGTCGAGGCTGATGGCCGTGCGGCGGGCAGGGGTGAAGACCAGACCGAGGTTGAAGGAACGGGTTTCCTCAGGCTCCAGATCGGTGTTGCCGACGGTGAAGAAGGTCGGGCTCTGGCGCGAGTTGGGCAGGTCGGGGTCGTAAGGATCAACGATGGTGCCGTAGGAGATCATCGTCGAGGCCGAGTTTTCCGACAGGGACGGCGCGCGGAAGCCCTTCGACGCCGAGGCGCGGATGGCGAGTTTCTCGTGCGGCTTCCATCGCAGGCCAGCCTTGGGCGAGAAGGCCGAACCGAAGTCGCTGTATTCATCGGCGCGGGCGGCCAGTTGGACCTCAAGGTTGCTCAGCACTGGAATGTTGAACTCGGCATAGGCGGCCCAGACGTCGCGCTCGCCATCCACCTCGGCGATGGCGGGGCGGATTTGCAGGCCCGCATCGATCTGCCACGGGTTGGACGAGATCAGGCTTTCCTTGCGGAACTCGATACCCGCCGCATAGCCCACCGGACCGGCAGGCAGGGTGAACAGTTCGCCGGTGATCTTGAAGTCGGCCCCATAGAGGCGCGATTCAGCCGGACGAAGCGTACTGAGGGCAATGCCGTCCAGAACCGCCTGAGGCGTTGCACCCGGATTGTGCAAGTTCAGCGTGCCGTTGTCCAGGGCATCCAGAAGAGTCCAGCGGTTGGCAAAGCCACCCGAGACGATCTCGCTCTCGTCACTGCCCGAAGCAAATACCGCGGCTTCCCAGTCAAACTTTTCAAAGCTGCCGCGCAGACCGGCCAAGGCGCGATAGGACTTAGACTCGTTGGTCTTTAGCGTGCGGCCGAAATCGAAGAAAGTGTATTCGATAGCCGTATCGACGCCGTACGGGTTGTACGGATTGTTGGCGGGCAGGATGTTCGGCACCACCTCGGCCAGACCCGTCTGGGCGTTCAGTGCAAAGCGGCCACCTTCCAGCGTAAAGAAGGGGCTGGAGCCGAACAGGGACGCACCCTCCACATAGGAATAGAGCACCTCGCCAAAGGCTTCGATGTTCGGGGTCAGGCGGGCGGTGCCATAGACATAGGCCTGATAGCGGTCGGTCGAGGGGATCAGGGTGGTGTAGGGGGCCAGATTGATGGCGCAGGTGTCGCCTTGCAGACCGTCAATCGGAGCCGAGGCGGTCAGCACCATGCCTTCGGGGCATTGGCCATTGGCGTTCAGGAACGGAACTGATTTGCCGTCCACGAGGAAGCGCGCGCCCTTGGCTGACCAGCCGTTCCAGCGACCGTTAGGCAGATCGGTATAGATGCCGGACTTGGTCAGATCGCGCTCGTCCTGATCCAGACGCTCGCGGGTATAGGCTTCCAGCGAAACGAGGATGTTGTAGCCGTCTTCCTCCAGATCGCCGTAGCCACCGACCAGTTTCGCGGTGGTGGTTTCCAGACCGCCTTGCTCGGCGAGGCCGTAGCTGGCCCCGAACTCAAGGCCTTGGAAGTTCTGGCGGGTGATGATGTTCGTCACACCGGCCACGGCGTCAGAGCCGTAAACTGCCGAGGCACCATCCTTCAGGACTTCGAGGCGCTGGACAGCCACCATCGGCAGGGCGTTCAGGTTGACGAAGGTGTCCGACAGGCCACCGCCGGGGAAGCCGTAGTTGGCGACGCGGCGACCGTTCAGTAGCACCAGCGTGTTCTTCTGCGACAGGCCGCGCAGGCCGATGCCCGCAGCGCCCGAGGACCAGCCGCTGTTCTGGGTCTCGTTCGAGCCATTACCCGTATTGGCAGAGATAGAGCGCAGCAGATCGGCTGTGGTGGATTTACCCGAGGTGGCGATCTCCTCGCGGCCAATCACTTGAACAGGGTTGAACCCCTCGGTGTTGGCGCTGCGGATGTTGGAACCTGTCACCACAACATCGGCCACATTGGTCGACTGCTGCTGCTCGGTTTCGGCAACGGGGGCGGTGGCTTCGCTGAGGGCAAAGGCGAGGCTGGGTGCGCTTGCTGCCACAAGGATGGCCAAGGCTGCACTGGTCGTTCTGGTCATTGTCGGTCCGCAAGGAGGAAATTGTGCGGCGCGTTTAAGGCACGGCTAACCGACGTTCTTAAATTTAGATTTTTTGAGTTTATGCAGAGATTTTATACGCAAAAGACCCGCACAGACGGTGGGTCTGGCGGGCCTTTAATGGATATAAATTACTGTAATTAATAATATTAATCTGAAACACGTTAAATGCGATATCGACTGAGTGCAATTGGTCGCATATCGGTATTATTTAAAATACCTAAAGTTTGCTCATCTGGCGGCCAATATAGGCCATTTCCATTCGCATGGAGCGCGGCGCGGCACCAAAGCGCTTAAGCACCTTGGAGATGTGCGAGTTGGCGGGTTCGTCACCAAGGCTGATGTGGCGGCCATTGTTACGGCTGGCCAGAGCGACAACGATGTCCTCGGCGGCATTGTAGGAATCGGCGGCAATATCGACCAGATGGGTGTGGCCTGCGCGGACCTGTTCTACCGCATAGGCTGTGACGCCCGATGCATCTCTAAGGCCCACAACGTTCAACTGGTCACGTTCGACAGCGCGCATCACGCATTCGACGCTCTTTTGCCATGTGGCGGTGCTGCCCCCTGTGTGCATGCGTTTGTGCAGGGCAGGCAGTTCTTCGGGCGAGATCTGGACCAGCGTATCACGGCCTTTGCCGACAGCGGGGCTGTTGAAGCTGCAGAGCTGGCGGCGGTCCACAAATCCAGCGCGCTTGTACATGCGGCGCGCGCGGTTGGTCAGCAGGACTTCAAGCCTGATCTGCTTGACCGCCATGGCCTCCAGCAGCTTGATCTGGTTCATCATCAGCGACAGGCCGACGCCTTTGAAGCGGTTTTGCAAGGTCACGCCAAAGCCACCGATCCAGGCCTGATCCCCTTGGCGCGCGGCGAAGCTGAGACCGATGGGCTGCCCATTCACACGGGCGATGCGCGACAGGCTCAGGTCGATGCCAGACATGCGGATGAAGCGTTCCAGCTCATCCTCGGTAAAGGGTAGGGCGACCGGATAGTTGGCATAGACCTCGCGCCACAGGAGGGTGAGCGAAGACATCGGCAATTCGGACGCCGCATGGAAGTCGGCATGCATCGCGTCGTGGGGGACGATACTTACAGCATGATGGTTCACGGCAGGCTCCGGGTGGCTAGTGCAAAGGATACGCAGCTACGCGGACATGACCGATATATTTCACCACCGAAACGATCCTGATCGCAGGATGCTTCCGCCGTTAAAGCAACGGTGTGGTTGGTTAGATTTCTCTATGGAAAATATACCGTTTATCCATGGTTCATCCTATGGCTACGGCGCTCTAAATAAAGTGAAATTGGTGTAATAGCGTGCCTCATTTTAATCATTACGGATAAGTTAGAAACCTAACTGTTAAGTAATGAAAACGGCGCGCCTACAAATGCTCGGAAAGCTTGGCTTTTAGGGTTTGTAATGCAGTGTTTGCATCGTCATTCGATGCATTTTCACTGGCCCAGACCAGTCCGATGGTGCGGCTGAAATCATAGCCCTGAATGGATACAGGCGAGGTGCCTTCGATACGCATCGACAGGGGCGCGGTGGTGATGCCCAGTCCGGTCGCCACCATGCGCATGCACAGGTCGTCATTGTCGCTGCGCAGGGCAAAGCGCGGGCGCACGCCGTTGCGAGTAAAGAAGCGGCTGGTGTCCTGAAGCTTTTCGCAGGAGCGGCGCGCAATCATGATCTCGCGCGCGAACATTTCGGGCGGCACGTCGCTGTGCTTCGCCAAGGGATGGCTGTCTGAGACCATCATCACATAGGGCTCGCTATAGAGTGCGTGGCAGTGGTCCGGATTTTCGTCCGCCCTCAGGAGGGTAATAGCGGCGTCTATGCGGCCCGACGACAGGGCGGTGCGCAGTTCGTGGTTGCTGCCCTCGATGATCTCAAGCTCGAAGTCGTCGCTCAGGCTGGCGACCATCTTCTGAGACACTGATCCGGCCAGCGATCGCAGCAAGCCTAGCCGGATACTGGGCCAGCGCGTTTCGCTGCGGGTGTTCAGGCTTTCGGCAGCGCGAAACCCCTGTTCCAACTGGCGGGCGATTGGCAGCAGGCGCGCACCCGCCTCGGTGATGCGGACGTGTTTTCTGTCTCGAATGAACAGCTTGGTCCCGACCTCCTTTTCCAGTTCGGCAATGCCAACGGACAGGGTGGGTTGGGTCACACGCACGCGGGCGGCGGCCTGGGTAAAGCTTCCTGCGTCAACGACGGCGAGGAATTGTCGGATGTGAGCACGCTTCAGCATAGAAAAATCCTATCTGAAACTTCACGAACTTTCCATTTATCGAAAGCTGAACCGCACAGTACCCTTCGGACAACGAGGAAACGCATCCCAGAACAAGGACAAAGTCCAATGCGCGCTACACCCGATTTCGATTTCGGCCTGACTGAATCCGCCCAGATGATCCGCGAGAGCGCCTCGCGCTTTGCGGACGAGCAGATCGCCCCGCTGGCCGCCAAGGTCGATGCCGAGGACTGGTTCCCGCGCGAGCTGTGGCAGCCAATGGGCGAACTGGGCCTGCACGGCATCACGGTCGAGGAAGAATGGGGAGGCCTTGGCCTCGGCTATCTGGACCACGTTATTGCGGTCGAGGAAGTCAGCCGCGCCTCGGCCTCCATCGGCCTTTCCTATGGTGCCCACTCCAACCTCTGCGTGAACCAGATCCGCCGCTGGGGCACGCAAGAGCAGAAAGACAAATACCTGCCCAAGCTGGTCTCGGGCGAGCACGTCGGCTCTCTGGCCATGTCGGAGGTAAACGCCGGTTCGGACGTGGTCAGCATGAAGCTGCGCGCCGACAAGGTGGATGGCGGTTATCGCCTGAACGGCACGAAGTTCTGGATCACCAACTCGGCCTATGCCGACACCCTGGTGGTCTATGCCAAGACCGACATGGAGGCGGGCAGCCGCGGCATCACCGCCTTCCTGATCGAGAAGGACTTCGCCGGGTTCAGCATCGGTCAGAAGATCGACAAGATGGGCATGCGCGGCTCGCCGACGGCCGAGCTGGTGTTCGAGGACTGTTTCGTGCCGGAAGAGATTGTCATGGGGCCGCTGAACGGCGGCGTGGGCGTTCTGATGTCGGGTTTGGACTATGAGCGCGTGGTGCTGTCG
>JAEZHG010000155.1 GCA_023436945.1 Pseudomonadota bacterium
AGAAGATTTTCCACTTCGACCACGAACGTATACCCGAACGCATCGTCCACGCGCGCGGCTCCGGCGCGCACGGCGTGTTCGAGGTGACCAAGGCCATCCCCGAACTGACCAAGGCCGCCCTGTTCCAAAAGGAAGGCAACGAGTGCCCCGTCTTCGTCCGCTTCTCGACCGTGGCCGGTGGTGCGGGTTCCATCGATACCCCGCGTGACGTACGTGGCTTTGCGGTGAAGCTCTATACCGAGGAAGGAAACTGGGACCTTGTCGGTAACAACATCCCTGTCTTCTTCATTCAGGACGCGATGAAGTTCCCCGACCTCGTCCACTCGGTGAAGATGGAAGCCAACAAGGGCTATCCGCAGGCGGCCTCGGCGCACGACACCTTCTGGGACTTCGTGTCCCTGATGCCCGAGACCATGCACATGATCATGTGGGCTATGTCGGATCGCGGTATCCCGCGCAGCCTTCGCACCATCGAGGGCTTTGGCGTACACACCTTCCGCTTCGTGAATGCGAAGGGCCAAGGCAAGTTCGTGAAATTCCACTGGAAGCCGGTGCTTGGCATCGAGAGCACCACATGGGACGAGGCCGTTAAACTGGCCGGTGCAGACCCCGACTTCCACCGCCGCGACCTCTATGAAGCCATCGAGAACGGCGACTATCCGCAGTGGGACCTCGGCGTTCAGGTCTTTGACGAGGCATGGGCGGCGAAACAGCCCTATGACGTCCTCGATGCCACCAAGCTGATCCCCGAAGAGGATGTGCCTGTCGAGATCGTTGGCCGCATGACGCTGAACCGCAACGTCGACAACTTCTTCGCCGAAACCGAACAGGCCGCCTTCCTGCCGTCGAACCTGATCCCGGGTATCGACTTTACCAACGACCCGCTGCTGCAAGGTCGCCTGTTCTCGTATCTCGATACGCAAAAGTCGCGTCTGGGCACGACCAACTTCCACCAGATTCCGATCAATGCGCCGAAATGCCCGTTCCACAACTTCCAGCGCGACGGGCTAATGCAGACGCTGATCCCGACGGGCCGCGCCAACTATGAGCCGAACAGCCTGAACGAAGCGGGCGAGGATGCAGGCCCCCGCGCCTGCCCCGAGACCGGCTTCACCTCGTTCCGTGCCAATGACGAGCGCAACGAAGGCTCTGAAAAGCTGCGTATTCGCGCCGAGACCTTTGCGGACCACTATTCGCAAGCCCGCCTGTTCTACCGTTCGCAGACCGAGAACGAGCAGGCCCACATCCGTGACGCCATCGTTTTCGAACTGTCCAAGGTCGGCCTCGACCATGTTCGCGAGCGTGTTCTGTCCCGCCTGAGAAACATCGACGAAGACATGGCCAAGCGCATTGCCGATGGTCTGGCCATCGACCTGCCCGCCAAGGCCAAAGCTGCGAAAGAGCCGGTGGACATGAAGCCATCCGATGCTCTGTCGATCCAGAAACAGGCCAAGAAAACCTTCCACGGTCGCACAGTCGGCATTCTGTTCGCCGAGGGTTCGGACAAGGCGGGCATCGACAAGCTGAAAGGCGATATCGAAAAGGCTGGCGGCACCGTCAAACTGGTCGCGCCCAAGGTCGGTGGCATTCCGGTCAAGGGCGGTACGCTGAAGGCCGACGAAAAGCTGGAAGGCGCGCCATCTGTCGTGTTCGATGCCATCGCCTCGATCATCATGCCTGACGCCGCCGAGAAGCTGGCCAAGAATGCCGCAGCCATCCAGTGGTTCGCCGACGCTTATGCCCACTGCAAGACCATCGGCCACTGCAAGGGCACCCAGATCCTGCTCGACAAGGCCAATGTCGAAAAAGACGAGGGCGTTGTGCCTTGGGAAGAGCTGACCAAGGTCGGTCCTGTCCGTCACTGGACCCGCGAGCCCAACGTCCGCGACATGCCGTAAGGAGATATCGGGATGGCAACAACACAGACCACCGAGAAGAAGGCCGCTGCCAAAAAGGCTACGGCCAAGAAGGACCCGACCAAGGCCAAGGCCACGGCAATCGCCGAGGCCAAATCCTTTGCGCCCGATCTGGCGGCCCGCATCGGCTCGACGCCCAAAACCAAGTTCAGGGGCAACCCTGACATCTTCGGGCGTCTGGTCGAGGACCACGACAAGCACCGTGCGCTTCTGGCCATGATCGAAGAGACCACCAGCTCCAACGCCGAACAGCGCAAGATGCTGTTCGAGGAGTTTGTCAAAGAGGTCCAGTCGCACGCCAATGCGGAGGATCAGGCGCTGTGGTCATCGGTCCTGCGCGAGCCGTCGGCCACCGACGATGCCCGCCACGCCGTGGCCGAGCATAAGGAACTGGACAAGCTGATGGCTGATCTGGCCGCGCGGGACTATTCGTCCCCCGGCTGGCTCCGCCGCTTTGCCGCGCTGAAGGAGGAGTATCTCCACCACATCGGCGAGGAAGAGCAGGAACAGTTCGAGGCCGCCGAAAAGGTGCTGTCGGACAAGGACCTGAAATACATTCACAAGGTCTTTGAACAGCGCAAAAAGGCCGAAAAGACCGCCGCCAAGATCGAGAAAAAGATCAGGCTGAAAAACTAAAGGCCACCCTTTTGGGTGGCCTCCGGTCGCGGTTTGCAGCGGTCTGATATCAGGCCGCTGCGGCCAGCGCGGCCTGACGCTTCTCCAGCGCCTTGCCCACCAAAACCAGCGCGATAATCGCCGGAATATAGAAGGGCGTGATCCACAGCATCGCCTGCTGGAGCGCCGCGCCGCTTTCCATCGTCTTGCTGAAATGCTGGCTCAGCGCACCGACGAACAGCGGGCCGAGGCCCATGCCCACCAGATTGTTCACGAACATCAGAATGGCCGATGCCGTCGCGCGTTGGTTGGCAGGGGCCACGTTCTGGACGATTGCAAAGCCCGGCGCCACGAACATCATGTTCATCAACATCGGCACGGCCAGTAGGCCCAGCGCCAGTTGCCAGCTATCGGCCAGCACACCACCGATAAAGAACGGCACACCGATGGCCAGTGCCACCGCTGGGAAGATCGCATAGGCACTGACACGACGCAGCGCAAAACGGTCAGCGAGGAAGCCGCTGGCGAACATGCCAATCGCCATCGCAAGGCCGAATACCACGCTGTAATAGACGCTGATATCTTCCAGCGTCGCACCCTTGGCGCGCATCAGCAGCGCCGGAGCCCACGCGCCGAAAGCATTAAAAACAAAGCTGTAGGTGCCCGCCGAGAGAAGCAACAGCGACAGGGTCGGCGTCTTCTTATAGGTCTCGAGGCACTCCTTCATCGAGGCAGGCTCTGCCTTCACCTCTGACGGCGGATCATAGCGACCGCGCACTGGCTCGCGCACCAGCAACAACAGCAGCAGCGACAGCAGAACGCCCGGAATAGCCACGGCGATAAAGGCCGTGCGCCAGCCGTATTCGCCAGCCACCCACGCGCCGAAAGCCACACCGATTGTGGCCCCCAAAGGCACGCCGAGCGAGAACAGGCTGATCGCGCCGCCACGCTTATGCGGCGGAAAATAGTCGGCGATGATCGACATGGACGGCGACGAGCCACCCGCCTCGCCTACCCCCACACCGATGCGGGCGATGACTAGATGGGTGAAGTTCTGCGCCAGACCACATAGGCCGCTGAATGCGCTCCAAAGGAAGCAGGCCAAGGCCACTATCCGCACTCGGTTCTTGCGGTCAGCCAGCCATGCCACGGGGATACCGAACGCCGTATAGAACAGCGCGAACATCAGGCCCGACAGCATCCCGACCTGGGTGTCGGTCAGGTTCAGGTCGTTCTTGATAGGCTCGGCCAGAATGGCGACGATCTGCCGATCCAGATAGCTGAAGGTGTAAACCAGCCCCAGTATCAGGACGACCAGATATGGGTACCAACCCAGCTTAGCGGACTGGCCTTGCGGCGGTGTTGTGATGTCCGTCATACACTCTCTCCCCTCACTCGTCCGGCAAGCCGTGCGCTCTTTGACGGCGCTAAAGTCTTGCTCCCGAACGTGGGCAGTGTAACTTGCCTAACAGGACTGACTAGAGAAAATCGTCAGCGGAGGGGAAAAATGGCCGAGGTTTATGTATTCGACGCTGTGCGCACGCCGCGTGGCAAGGGCCGCCCGGGCGGTTCGCTTGAGGGGATCGCCCCGACCGAACTGGTCGGCACGCTGATCAAGGCGCTCAAGTCCCGCAACGGTGACGAAGCCATTGATGCCGCAGATTTTCTGGCACTGGGCGCTGTGACCCAGACGGGCGATCAGGGCGGCCACATCGGCCTCGCCTCGCGTATTCAGGCAGGTCTGCCTGACACCATGGCCGCCGCGACGCTCAACAATTTCTGCATCTCGGGTCTCAGCGCCATTATCGAGGGTGCTCGCAGGGTGATCACCGGCGAGGCCGAACTGGCGCTGGCGGGCGGCGTGGAATCCATGTCGCGGGTGCCGTTCCTGAAGGACAAGGCTCCTTTCTATACTGATCTGGAACTGGCCCGCCGCATGGGCTGGATGCCGGTGGGCGTGGCAGCAGACCTGCTGGCTGCACGCAAAGGGATCACCCGCCAGCAACTGGACGACATCACCCTGCTGTCACACCGCCGTGCCGCCGCCGCATGGGCCGCTGGCCACTACGCCGACTGCGTCGTTCCGGTCCACGACAAGGACGGCAATCTGGCGCTGGGTCACGATGAAAACATCCGTGACTTCGGCGACGGCAAAAAGCTTGGGGCCTATCCGGCAGTGTTTGCGGAAATGGGTCAGGCGGGCTTCGAGCCTATCGCCGCCGACCACCATCCCGATCTGGTGCCGATCAACTACATCCACTCCATCGCCAAC
>JAEZHG010000253.1 GCA_023436945.1 Pseudomonadota bacterium
GCCTTCCTGACGGTCGGCATCGCGCTGGGCAGTTTCTGGGCCTATTACGAACTGGGCGGGGGCGGCTGGTGGTTCTGGGACCCGGTTGAGAACGCCTCCTTCATGCCATGGCTGGCGGGCGCGGCTCTATTGCACAGCGCCATCGTGACCGAGCGTCGCGGCGCGCTTGCGGGCTGGACGGTGTTCCTTGCCATTCTGGCCTTCACCTTCTCCATGCTGGGGGCCTTCCTCGTGCGCTCCGGCGTGCTGACTTCGGTTCACGCCTTTGCGGTGGACCCAGAGCGCGGCCTGATGCTGCTGGGCATTCTGGGCGTGGCTTCGGGCGCGGCGCTGGTGCTGTTTGCGCTGCGTGCGCCGCTGATCCGCACGGGCGCGACCTTTGCTCCGGTCAGCCGCGAGGGGATGCTGGTTCTCAACAACCTCTTCCTGACGGCGGCGGCGGCGACGGTGCTGCTCGGCACCCTCTATCCGCTGCTGCTCAAGGGCCTGACCGGCGCGACTATTTCGGTGGGCGAACCCTATTTCAACGCCGTGTTTGCGCCGCTGATGGCTGTGGCCTGTGTGCTGCTTCCTGCCGGACCGTTCATGGCGTGGAAGCGCGGAGACCTGATGGGCGCGTGGCAGCGCCTGAAGCTGGCGGCGCTGCTGGCCGTGCTGGTGGCGATTGCGGGCTATTTCCTGTTCGATCCGAAAAAGGCACTGGCGGCCTTTGGTCTGGGCCTAGGCTTCTGGCTGATTCTGGGCGCGCTGTTTGAACTGTTCGAGCGCACCAAGGCTTTCCGCGCCCCCGTGGCCGAGAGCGTGCGCCGTGCGCGTGGCTTGCCGCTAGGCGCATGGGGCATGGCGCTGGCCCATGCGGGTCTGGGCGTCTTTATCCTTGGGGCCGTGGTCGAGACCTCGTTCAAGGTCGAGCAGGGCAAGGCGCTGGCCATCGGTCACGAGATCGCGGCTGGCCCATGGAAGGTGAAGCTCGAAAAGGTCGAGATTATCGAAGGGCCGAACTATCTGGCCGAGCAGGGTCGCCTTCGGGTCATGCCTGTCGATGGTGGTGCGGCTGAAAAGATCGTTACCTCCGAGCGTCGCTTCTTCCCTGCCGGTGCCAAGACAACGACCGAGGTCGGCCTCGATTTCAGAGGTCTGGACGATGTCTATGTCGTCATGGGCGAACGTACCCGCACCGATGCTGGCGAGCCTGCATGGTTTATCCGACTGCATTACAATCCGTGGGCGCGTCTGATCTTCCTCGGTCCAGCCCTAATGGCGCTGGGCGGTCTGGTGTCGCTGCTGGATCGTCGACTGCGCGTGGGGGCATCCGCAGGAAGCCGCCGTCGCCGCAAGGAGGCCAAGGCATGAAACGTTTTGCGCCCGTCCTGATGGCGCTAAGCCTCGGTATCGCTACGCCCGTGATGGCCAACGAGCCGCCGCCGCGTGCGGACATGCCCTTGGCCGATCCGTCGCAGGAAGCTCGCGCCAAGGCTCTGTTCAGCGAAATCCGCTGCGTCGTCTGTCAGCATGAATCCATCATCGACAGCCCCGCCTCTATCGCCGCCGATATGCGCTGGCTGGTTCGCGAGCAGATTGCGGCAGGGGCCAGTGACGATGAAATCCAGCAGGACCTTGTGCGCCGCTATGGCGACTATGTCCTGTTCCGCCCGCCCTTCAAGGGCAGCACCCTGATCCTGTGGCTTGGGCCGTTTGCGCTGGTGCTGGGGGCAGGGGGGCTGTTCTGGGTGTGGAGCCGCCGTCGCCGCGACGCTATTGCCCCCTTGAGTGCCGAGGAAGAGGCCGAACTGGCCAAGGCGCTGTCTGAAATGGACATGGATAAAGGCACAGCTTTTGACAAATAGGTCATGTTGTGCCGCCGAGTGGCCGTGATTACGTCATCCACTCACCGTTGTCTGGGCTGAACCCTATATTCAGGTCAGCCATTGGCTTTGGCAAATCTGATCTATATCCATATTCTGGGAATCCGCCGGATTCTAAGAAGTTTAGACTGCAAGGACGACGATGCTGAAACGCAAGGAGTTCATTCTGGGTGCTGCCGCCAGTCTCGCGCTTGTCGCGGGTGCGACGGCGGGCGGCGTGATCCAGTGGCCGGTTGCCGAAGCTGCAACCTCATCGAACCGTTTGGTCCCGTCAGCCGGAGCGGCAGGTCTGGCCTTCGCCCCGCCGCAGGGCGCGCCCCTCAGCTTTGCCGATATCTTCCAGCAGGTCGCCCCCGCGGTCGTGCAGATCGATGTGAAGACCCGCGTGCAGCGTCCGCGTGGCGGCATCAATATTCCGGGCTTCCCGTTCCAGTTTCAGGTGCCAGAGAGCCAGCGCGGCCAGCAGGCCGAGCCTGAAACCCAACTGGCCCCCGGCACCGGTTCCGGCTTCTTCATTACGGCTGACGGTTTCATCGTCACCAACAACCACGTCGTAGAGAACGCCGAAGAGATCAAGGTGAAGCTCAGCGACGGTCGTGAACTGACCGCCCGCCTGATTGGTCGTGACGAAGGCTCCGACCTTGCCGTCATCAAGGTCGATGGCGATGCCTTCCCGTTCGTGTCCTTCGAAGAAGCGTCCGAGCCGCGCGTCGGTGACTGGGTCATCGCCGTGGGTAACCCGTTTGGTCTGGGCGGCACGGCCACGGCCGGTATCGTCTCGGCCAAGTCGCGCGATATCGATCCGGGTGGCTTCAACGAATATCTTCAGATCGACGCGGCCATCAACCGTGGCAACTCGGGCGGTCCGACCTTCGACATCTATGGCCGCGTGATCGGCGTGAACACCGCGATCTTCTCGCCGTCGGGCGGTTCGGTCGGTATCGGTTTTGCCATTCCGGCAAGCACTGCCAAGGCCGTCACCGATCGTCTGATGCGCGGTGAGAGCATCGAGCGTGGCTATCTGGGTGTGACTATCCAGAACCTGCTGCCGGAAGTGAAAGAGGCGCTGGGTCTGGATGCCAACTTGAAGGGGGCCTTCATCGCCGAGGTCAACGCTGGCTCGCCTGCCGCGCGCGGTGGTCTGCGCAGTGAGGACATCGTGGTGTCGCTGAACGGTCAGGGCGTCGAAAGCTCTTCGGATCTGACGCGCCGCGTGGCCCGCGCCAAGCCGGGCGACAAGCTGCGTCTGGAAATCCTGCGCGAAGGCCGTCGCCAGACGGTCGAAGTCACTGCCGGACGCCGCCCGTCGGAAAGCGAACTGAACGCACAACTCAATCCTGAAACGGATGAGGCCGACAAGCCGACGGCCTCGGCCGGTGTCGAGATCGAGGGCCTGACGGTCACCCCGCTGACCGCAGCCCTGCGCCAGCGCCATGACATCCCCGAAGGCGTCAACGGCGTTCTGGTCACGGCGGTCAGCCCGACCTCGGAAGCTGGCAAGGCCGGCCTTCCGGCAGGCGTCCTGATCGTGCGTGCCAACAACCGCGCCGTCACCACGCCGGACGAGTTCCGTCAGGCCGTGGCCTCCGCCAAGTCTGCAGGCCGTCCGAGCGTCCTTCTGCTGGTCCGCTATAACGGTAGCAACCGTTCGGTGGTCCTGCCGTTCGCCAAGTCGGAATAAGGCAGCTTTGCAGCAAATGCGGTCAGAAATCTGACGAAGGCTTAACTCACGGAATCGGCAGTAATCATGTAAGGTTACTGCCGATATCCATTCTGGAGGGGCATATGCGTATTCTGGTTGTTGAAGATGATGCTGAAGCCGCGACCGCCATGGTGCGCGGTCTGAGCGAGGCGGGCTATGACGTCACCCACGCGGTTGACGGTGCCTTTGGTCTTCTGGAAGCGCAAAAGGGCGGCTACGACGTCTATGTTGTGGACCGCATGATGCCCCGCCTTGACGGCATCGGTATGGTCGAGACCCTTCGCAAGGGCGGTGACCAGACGCCGGTTCTGTTCCTCTCCGCCCTTGGCGAGGTCGAGGATCGCGTGGTCGGCCTCAAGGCTGGCGGCGATGACTATCTGGTCAAGCCCTATGCCTTTGCCGAGCTGATTGCCCGCGTCGAGGCCTTGAGCCGCCGTCGCGAAACGGGCGGCGTGCAGACTGTGCTCAAGGTCGGCGATCTGGAAATGAACCTGATCGGCCGCAGCGTGAACCGCGCTGGCACCGAGATCGACCTGCAACCGCGCGAGTTCCAGCTTCTGGAATTCCTGATGCGCCATGCGGGCCAGTCGGTCACCCGCACCATGCTGCTCGAAAAGGTCTGGGAATACCATTTCGACCCCCAGACGAACGTCATCGACGTTCACATCAGCCGCCTGCGCTCCAAGATCGACAAGGGCTTTGATCGTGCCATGCTGCAGACCGTGCGCGGCGCGGGGTACCGGCTGGAGGCTTAAGGCCTCCGTATGAAACTACCCTCGGTCATCCGGCGCACGCCATTCAGGCTGACGCTGCTGTTTCTGGCGCTGTTCGTAGGGACGGCCAGCGCCGTGATGACCTATGTCTATGTCGCCTCTGCCGAAGAGGCGCGCGCCCGTGCGGAATCCAGCGTCCGCACCGAGGTCGAGACCCTGACGGGCATCTATCGCGCGCGCGGTGCCGATGCCCTCAATCAGGCGCTGGTAGACCGCACGCTGCGCGGTGACCAGTATCTCTATATGCTGCGGGGTGCTGACAATAAGATCATCACCGCCAACATCTCCGAACTGCCCGACGGCACCGACACAGGCGACTGGGAGCGATTTCGCCTGACCGGCACCGATCCAGACGGTCGGGTCACGCTTCGTCAGGCGATTGGTATCAATACCCCCTTGGCCGGTGGCGAGCGCCTGTTCGTCGGTGAGGATATCGGCGACGTCGAGGCCTATCTTTCGCGCCTGACCCAAGCCCTCTGGATGGCCATGGTTGCGGTTCTGGTGCTGGGCGTGGGCGGTGGTCTGCTGGTCAGCCGCCGCGTGGAACGCGCCATGGGCCGTCTGAACCGCGTGGTTACAGCCGCACAGGAAGGCGACCTCAAACAACGCGCGCTGGTTCGTAACTCTGGTGACGAACTGGATGAACTGTCGCTGGGTCTCAACACCATGCTGGACAAGATGGAAGCCTCGATGGCCTCCATCCGTCATGCGGGCGATGCCATTGCCCACGATCTGCGCTCTCCGCTGACCCGTATGCGCGCCAAACTCGAGGTGGCGCTTCTGGATGCCGAGGCAGGCCGTATTTCCGGCGTCGATGCACTGGAAACCGCGTTGGGAGAGGCGGACAGCCTGCTGAAAACCTTCAACACGGTATTGGCCATCGCCCGCCTGCAAGCCGGTGGCGCGCCCGATCCCAAGGTGTTCGACGCCGCTTCGCTGGGCCGCGACATGGCCGAGCTTTATGAATATTCGGGCGAGGAAAAAGAGATCGAGTTCGCCTCCGAAATCGAGGACGAGCTGTGGATCGAGGGCAACCAGCCCTTCCTCGCACAGGCGCTGGCCAACCTGATCGACAATGCCCTGAAATATACGCCAGCGGGCGGGGCTGTGATGTTCCGTGCGCGCCGCACCTCTGCGGGCGAGATCGAATATTCGGTCACCGACAACGGCCCCGGTATCCCTGCTGAGGATCGCGAGCGCGTGCTACAGCGTTTTGTGCGCCTTGATAACAGCCGCACCGAGCCGGGTTCGGGCCTAGGGCTTTCGCTGGTGACCGCTGTGGCCGAGGCCCATGGTGGCAAGGTGAAGCTGGACGAAGGCCCCGGCGCGTTCGATGGTCGCGGGCCGGGCCTGCGCGTCGCCCTTCTGCTACCTGCATCCGAGAGACTGCCCGAGACACCGGAGACCGAATGACCCTGCACGACAAGGCGCTGGCCGCCCGCATCTCCCCATGCGGTCCGGTGCGTGATGCCGAAGCCGCCGAGCGTATGTATGAGCGTCTGCAAGAGGCGGCAGTCGAACAGGGGTGGCAGGAACTTCTGGATGCGGCATGGCCTGCCATGGCTCCGGTCATGTCGGTATCGCCCTATCTGTCTGGGCTTGCGCGCCGCTGGCCTGAGATGGTGCGCCGTATTCTCGGCACCTGTCCCGACGAGCGGCTTGAAGCCATTCTGGCCGAGACCGCTGCGCTCGAAGGCGGGCCGGATGACACCAAATCCCCGCTTCGCCGCCTGAAGGGCGAGCTTCATTTGATGACCGCTCTGGCCGATCTGGGCGGGGCGTGGGCGCTGGATCAGGTGACGGGTGCCATCGCCCGCTTTGCCGATGCGGTGGCGCAGGCGGCCCTGAAGTCTGTGGCCTCTGACTGGCGCAGGCGAGGCAAGCTGAAGTCCGAAGCCGACGATCCGCGCGGTCCTGTCCCCGGCCTGTTCATGCTGGCCATGGGCAAGGGCGGCGCGTTCGAGCTGAACTATTCCTCGGACATTGACCTGTCGCTCTTTTACGAGCCGGAGGTGCTGGGTGAAGTTCTGGACGACAGTGTCGAAATCCAGAACTTCTGCAACCGTCTGGCCCAAGGTCTGGCCACGCTTCTGACCGAGCGGACGGGCGAGGGGTATGTCTTCCGCGTGGACCTGCGCCTGCGCCCCGATCCGTCCTCGACGCCACCTGTCGTGGCCGCCCCCATGGCACTGGCCTATTATGAGAGCGTCGGCCAGAACTGGGAACGCGCTGCCTTTATCAAGGCCCGCGTCTGTGCCGGCGATATCGAGGAAGGCCAGCAGTTCCTTGCCGCTCTGAAGCCCTTCATCTGGCGTCGCAGTCTCGATTTTCAGGCCGTGCTCGACATCCAGTCGATCAAGAAACAGATCCACACCTATAAGACGGGCGAGGGGCTGGAGGCCGCAGGTGCGAACCTGAAACTGGGCCGTGGCGGCATCCGCGAGATCGAGTTCTTTGTGCAGACTCAGCAGCTTATTCTGGGTGGCCGCAACCCTGCGCTGCGCAGCCCGCGCACGCTGGAAGCACTCAAAGCCCTGACAGAGGCGGGCCATGTCACGCCCGAAACCTGCGCCCAGCTTAGCGAGGCCTATCTGATCCTTCGCGATCTGGAACACCGCGTCCAGATGCTGGAGGACGACCAGACACACAGCCTGCCCGCCGACGACAACCGCCGCGCCGATGTGGCGGCCCTCTATGGTCAGGACGATCTTGCGGCCTTTGACCGCGCCATGGAAAGCCTGCTGGTCGGGGTGAACCGCACCTATGGCGAACTGTTCGACGATGGCGAAGAGCTATCCTCCTCGTTCGGCAGTCTGGTTTTCACCGGTGTTGAAAACGACCCCGGCACGCTGGAAACCCTGAAACGCATGGGCTTTACCGTGGCGTCCAGCGTCTCGGACACGATCCGTAGCTGGCACCATGGCCGTATCCCCGCCACCCGCACGGCACGCGGGCGCGAACTGTTTACCCGCCTTGCCCCGCGACTTCTGGAAGCGACTGCGGCCACAGGTGCGCCCGATGCCGCCTTCCGCCGCTTCGCCACCTTCTTCTCGGGGTTGAGCGCGGGCGTGCAGGTGCAGGCCCTGTTCCTGAACCAGCCCAAGCTGTTCGACATGGTGGTGGGGGTTATGGCCTTTGCGCCGCGGCTGGCGCGTATTCTGGGCCGTCACCCTCAGGCGCTGGATGGCGTGCTGGATGCGCGTTTCCAGATTCCTCTGGGTGAGGACACAGGCGTTGCCAGCCAACTGGTCGAGGAAGCAGCGCAGGCCGGTGATTTTGAAAACACCATGAATGTGGTGCGCCGCCTGCACCGTGAGCAGGCTTTCCGGATTGGTATCAACATCATCTCGGGCCGCGCCTCGCCGCAGCAGGCAGGCTGGACGACCACCTCTCTGGCCGATGCCTGTATGAAGGCGCTGGCTCCCGCCGCCCTCGCAGAGGCCGAGAGGATCGGTGGCAAGCTGGAAGGCGGCGAGGTGGCCGTGGTGGCGCTGGGCAAGGCCGGATCGCGCGAGATGTCGCTCGGCTCCGACCTCGACCTGATGACCATCTATAGCGCCCCCTCCGACGCCATGAGCGAGATCAAGGGCTGGGGCTCGGAGACCTTCTATGGCCGCTTTACGCAGCGCCTGATCGCGGCCCTGTCGGCCCATACGGCAGAGGGCGGCCTGTATGAGGTGGACATGCGTCTGCGCCCGACCGGATCAAAGGGTCCGGTCTCGGTGCGGATCGGTCCGTTCGCCGACTATTATGCCGAAGAGGCCGACACATGGGAGTTCATGGCCCTGACCCGCGCCCGTGTGGTCTGGGCTACCAGCGATGCCTTCGCCCAGGAGGTCAGCCAGACACTTGAAGTCATTCTGCGCCGCCCGCGTGAAGGCGTGGATGTGGCCGCCGATGTGCGCAAGATGCGTGACCTGATGGACCGCGAGCGTCCGCCGCGAGGCTTTTGGGACACCAAGCTTTCGGCAGGCGCACAGGTCGATGCCGAGTTCGTCGGCCAGTACCGCCAGCTTATGCGCGCGGCCTCGGGTGAAAGCCTGACGGTCTCTACGCTTGAGGCCTTGGCCGATGATCCAGTCATGGCCCGCACTTGGCTGCTGCACCAGCATATCGGCCAGTTGGTCGCCTGTGCCTTCGATGGGCGGGCAAACCCCGACGATGAGCCTGAAGGCTTCCGTCAGCGACTTGCCAAGGTGTTGGGATGCGAGGATTACGAGGCCCTGAAAGCCCTTCTGCAATCGGTGCGTAAGGACGCCCGCGCCCATCTGGATGCTGTCCTGCCCTCGGCTTCCTCTAAGACATAATCTGTCAAAGCGACGGATTTCCCGCGAACCGCCGTTCAATCTCTCGACAGGGGTGCCACAGGCCATTTGGCCCAATGGAGACCAGAGAGATGAAACATCTGCTGAACGGCCTTGCCGTTGTCGCTTTGATGGCTGTTGCCGCACCGGTTGCGGCGCGGGAAGCAGGTCCGCGCGCGGTCCGTAACGCCGCGCCTGTGACCGAAGCTGAGTTCATCCAGAACCAGACGCGGATACTGCGTGCTGCCGATGCCAATGGCGACGGTCAGGTGACGGCTGAAGAACTTCGCGCCCACACCCAGGCCCGCCGCGCCGAGCGTCTGAACCAACAGTTCGCGCGCCTTGATGCCAATGGTGATGGCCAGATCAGCCGCGAAGAGTTCGCGGCTCAATCCCAGCGCCGCACCATGAACCGTGAAGGTCGCAACCGCGCTGGTGCCGAGCGCCCTGCCATGGCTATCGCCACCGCAGAACAACGCGCCCGCGAACGCTTTGCCGCTATGGATACCAACCGTGATGGTCAGGTCACCGTAGAAGAGCGTCGGGCCGCCTTTGAAGCCATGCGTAAGAACCGTGGCGAACAACGCAGGATGCATCGTGCGCCTCAGGCGTCGCAATCACCTGCGGATTCGGAGTAAGGCTATGACGGGGATGGCGGCACGACCGCCTGCCCAGTGTTGGACCAAGGCGAGGGAGTGGTTTGGCGACAAACGCCGATCCAGACGAGGAGCTGTTGCGCCGTGTGGCTGCGGGCGAAGCTGTGGCCATTCAGGCCATGGTCGCGCGCAAGCTGCCGCGTGTGCTCTCGCTTGCGACCCGAATGCTGGGCGACCCCGTCGAAGCCGAGGATGTGGCTCAGGAAGCCATGCTGCGGGTCTGGAAGCAGGCTCCGCGCTGGAAGCCGGGGCAGGCGCGTTTCGATACGTGGCTGCATCGGGTGGGACTGAACCTCTGCTACGACCGTCTGAGACGTCGAAAAGAAGTGCTGTCCGACGCCTTGCCCGAAAGGGCGGACGAGGGGCCTGCGCCCGATCGTGGACTTTTGGCGATGGAAACAGGACTGCGTGTACAGGCCGCCCTGTCGAAATTGCCCGACAGGCAGCGCGAGGCCATCATCCTGTGTCACTATCAGGAAATGGGGAATATCGAGGCAGCCAAGGCGCTGGATATCAGTGTCGAGGCACTCGAAAGTTTGTTGTCGCGGGGAAGGCGGTCCCTGCGTGCGGCTTTGGCCGATATCGCACCACGCGCTGCGGTAGGATAATGGGGTAGGCGAGACTGTGATGACCGAAGATCGATTTGAACATCTGTTGGAAGCCTATGGCACCCGCTGGAACGCTTGGCCCGAGGCCGAGCGCGATGCTGCGCGTGCATTGCTTGCACAGTCTTCCCGTCTGCAACGTCTCTGGAACGAGGCCGATCAACTCGACGCTTTCCTCGACAGCTATCGGGCACCTGTGGCCGCTGCGGCGCTGCGCGAGACGGTGATTGCCTCGGCGGTGGGCGCGGGGCTTCGCAGCCGTCGCCCCAGCCGTATGTGGGCCTGGCTTTCGGGGGCCGGTGTGGCCGCTACCGCTTTTGCCGGCGCGGCTTTTGGCGTGATGATCGCCCACCAGATCAACAGCCCGACCCACGCTGACACGGTTCTTTATCAAGCCAGCCTGACCGCCACCGATGACACCGAGGTTCTCGGTTTCGAGATGGCATCGCTGGATCTGGCGGGACGATAAGGAAGCAGTATGTCGGGTAAGGGGATCAAAATCGCACTGGCCGCTTCGGTGGTCCTGAATGTCTTCCTGCTGGCAGGGGCAGCAACCTTCTTTGCCACCGATCGTGCGGCTGAAAAGGCGACCGAGGAAGTGCGCACGCCGCGCCTGTCGGTTCCGGCTGTAGAGCTGATCCAGACCCGCTCGCCAGAGGTGGCAGAGCAGGTGCTGGCCGACCTTCGCGCCGTAGCCATGACCGCGCGGGACGATTTCCATGAGGCGCGTCTCACTCGACGTGAGGCGATCGACATCACGGCTTCGGATGAGTTCGATGCCGCGACAGTTGCGGCATTGCTGGAGCGTTCACGTGCCTCTGAAATCCGTGGGCGCGGCCGTCTGGAATCGGGTGCCGTCGAGGTGCTTTCCAAGCTGCAAGCTGAGGACCGCAAGGCTCTGGCTCCGCTTCTGTCGCGCAAACGCCCGCAGAACCGTGACAATCACAGTGCGGACGAAGCCCATAAGGGCGATGAAGCTCAGAAAAACGAAGAGACCGCCAAGGCTTACTAAGCCCTAGGCGACGCGGTGCGCCCAGCTTGACTGTTCTAGCGCCGCATTCTGGCTATGACTCTGGACCGGCAGGTCGAACCAGACGGTAGTGCCGTGGCCCGGCTCGCTGTCGATGGTCATGCTGGAGCCGTGCATTTCGATCAGTGACTTGGTCAGGGCCAGACCCAGACCCGTGCCCTGTGGCGTCTTGGCGTGCTGGTTCTCCACCTGCACGAAGGGCTGGGCCAGACGTTTGACGTCCTCGGCGGCGATACCGATACCGGTGTCGGTCACAGCCACACGCAC